>QIJH01000107.1 GCA_003232725.1 Chromatiaceae bacterium
GGTCTTGCTGAGCTGAATAATATTGGACACCCCTCTGGTGGGCGTGCAGCAGAAGATGAGCGGCATTATAGAAAGCGCGTGAGTGAACGGCTGCGACATAAAGGACGGGCATCGACCGCTTGGGATTACGAACGCCTTGTTTTAGAGCGTTTTCCGGCGATCTATAAGGTAAAGTGTTTTCCGAACACGGTCTGCTATGACGATGCACCACACCCCGGCAATATTCTGGTCGTTGTTGTTCCGCAGATAAAACAAGTGGCTCATGGCACTTGCGAGCGCGGCATGGTCAATAGCGCAGAACTGGTTCGCGTGCGAACATTTATTCAACAACTGGTTTCACCCTTTGTGACGGTCGAGGTTAGAAACCCCGCGTACGAACGCATTCAGGTGAGATGTACAGTGAAATTTGCTGGCGACATTAACGCGGGTGGCCTTTACATTAATAAACTGAATCAAGCGGTGTCAGATTATATCTGCCCCTGGTGTGATAGCGGTTATCAGGCGAAATTTGGCTGGATTATCCGTGCAGATGATATTGAATCATATATTCGTGAATTAGATTATGTCGATTTTGTGACTAACTTTTCAATGCTTCATCTCACCGATGAAGCGCATGAAAAACACACCCTGAAAGATACCGCCACACTGGATAGCCGGCATGATGCGATGATTGAACCACGATATCCGTGGAGTCTTGCAGTGCCCATGCGCCGCCATTTTATAGAAACCGCAACGAGTGTTGAACCTGTTGACGCAAAACCAACAGGGGTCAATGAACTTGAAATTGGTAGCACTTTTATTATTGGTAGACACTGATTAGTTATGGCAAAAAATGATAGAAGCACATTAAAAAAATTCTTTAGTGAAGGTGAGTTACCCACTGAAGAGAAGTTTTCTGACTTGATTGATTCATCGCTTAATGTGGTGGATGAAGGGTTTGATAAAAGTGCTGCGCATGGTTTTGAAATATCCACCACAGGCAGCAGTGAGCGGATGCTGAGTTTCTTTCGTACTATCGCCTCAAAATACCCCGCTTGGTCAATTAGCTACGAGAAGGACCAGGATAAACTGGTATTTAATAAAGTCACCCTGGATAACAAGGCGAAGCCAGTGGTTACCCTGAGCCCGGAAGGGCGCGTTGGGATTAACAATGAGAAACCAGAATGGACGCTCGATGTGGGTGGTTTTGTCAGTGCGTATGGCAGAATTGGCACTAATAATGAGGAGCAGAAAACGATTCCGGCAAATGGCGAGTGGTACGATATTACTGAAGTGCTGAGCGGCTGCCATGGTTTAGAGGTGATGGCGGGTGTGGGCAGTCCGCGCACTGGAAAATATGCGCTGATGAAGGCGACCGCGCTTAATACATTTAATCCGAGCGGTTGGCTGTTTAACTTTCTTAACTTAAAGAAACGGATTCATTATCAGCAGGCTTATTATCTGTTTTTTACCAATAAAATAAAATTACGCTGGCAATCAGTAACAGGCAAGGATAAGGGTGGTGAGCGCCAGTACACCTTGCAAATGCGTACCAATAGTAACTATGGTGGTGGCGTTCGTGTGCGCTTTTATTTGACCCGACTGTGGTTTGATGATGGTATGCATGAATCATGGCTCACCCCGTCAGACCCTGCTGTTGAACGTAGTGCTGATAACAGTGGTGTGGATAGTCAGTAGAATATGCGCGAGGTTATTTCACTCTATTGTTCAGCCTTGCTGCATGACCGGCAGTATTATTATGCTTGAATCGGTGACTATCTCAAGGCAGCAGGTTAAGGACAATGAAGATCGTTTCAGTGCGCTTAAACAGCGCGGCATCCAGCTGGCGCAGGAGATTTCAGGTGATCTCTGGAGTGACTATAATGCGCATGATCCTGGCGTCACCATTCTGGAGCAGCTCTGCTATGCCGTCACTGAACTTGCATTTCATGCCGATGCAGATGTCGCAGACCTGCTGCTGAATGATGATGGCAGGCTTGATTATTTAGCGCAATCACTACACCGGCCAGAAGATGTTTTCCCTTGCCACGCGACGACATTAACGGATCTGCGTAAGGCGTTGCTGGATGAAGTGACAGAAATTGATAATATCTGGCTTTCTATTGTCGATGATCGTGTCGCAGAAGGTGATAGCCGCTTGCAGGCAGAGGGGCTGTACTATGCTGAGGTAAAGCGAAACCAGGATGATACGCTGACGGATGATGAACTTAGCGATAAAATATTGGCTGCCTATCACCGGCAGCGCAATATTGCTGAAGACCTCGCCAGGATTACGTTTTTAAAGACACGCCCATGTATATTGAATGCGAGGATTGAAGTCGATAACAGTCAACTCGCTGAAGAACTACTGGCAGAAGTCTATTTTCTATGTGGTGAATATATATCAGGTAACATCCCACTGACCCCCTATTTTAAAGCTCAGGCACAAGGTTTTTCGCTGGAACAGTTGTTTGAAGGCCCCTTAACGGAACATGGATTGTTTGATCTTCAGCATCAGACTAATGATTCTGGTGATGTGCTGGTAGCGGCATTATTTACCATCATCAACGACATGGTTGGTGTTGAGCATATCAAGACGTTAAGCCTGAGTGTGGAAGGAGAAACAATTTATGAAGCGCTTCCACGGCGCAATAACAGTGGCATTCTGGGATTGGATTTAAGCGAAAGCCTTAAGTTAATGACGGTTAAGTTGATTCGTCATGGCGGTGAAATTCCTGTTTCAATTGAAACAGTTCATAAGCGTTATAAAGAACTTTGTTATCGGCGCGATTCACAGCGCCAAATTAAGCAGGATTTTAGCGCGCTCTATTCGTTGCCAAAGGGTGATGTTAAAGCGGTTGGGCAGTACACCTCAATACAGGAGCACTTTCCTGTGCTCTATGGCATCAACCGCTATGGTGCTAGTGGCGAGTCGCCTGAACGGCTGGCTCAAACGCGGCAATTAAAGTCATATTTACTGCTGTTTGATCAGGTCATGGCCAATTTTAGTGCCAGTTGTGCACAGTTGAATAAACTTTATTCAACGGATAACACGCAGTGTCGCTCGTATGGTTATCAGCTGGTTGATGAGAGCACGGTGGCAGATGTTGCGCTCATTTATCCTCAAGAACCTGCTATTGCGATTTCGAATATATTGGCGAAGTATGATCACTACTATGAAAGAAAAGGGCGTGTGCTTGACTACCTGCTGGCGATCTATGGGCAGAAATTCACACAAAACACCTTGCGTTACTTTAACTATTATTATCAGGATGATGAATTAGATAAAGTGCTTGTAAAAAATAAAATTGCGTTTCTTGAATCAATTATCTCATTTGACCGTGATCGTGCCGCAGGCTTCAACCGTTCACAGCTTTCATGGAATAGCGCTAATGTTGCGGGTCTGCAAAGACGGTTATCGATTTTGCTGGGCTTCAGGCATGTCGAATGTCGTCTCATGATGAGTACTGCTTATTATCCGGTGGGAGCGATGCATTGAGGATGATAGATCCCAGTGATATCAGTGACTACGTAGTAGAAAAATTTTACCCCGTCTCTTTTGAAGAGTGTGATGAAGAACGGGCCGTGATTGATGTTAGCGATAATATTGATGATTATATTCCGATCAAAAACAACGTCATTAGTGAATTGCTGCTGCAAGAAGGGGTCTCGTTAGCCCGTTATAGCGTTGGTAGTTTGGCACCTGAT
>QIJH01000081.1 GCA_003232725.1 Chromatiaceae bacterium
AAACGTTTGTTGGCAGCGCTTGGCGCTGGCCTGCTTTTTATACATTCAACGACTTCACTGGCGGTCGATGGTGATTCAAAAAAACCGCTCATGTTAGGTAACTTGCCAATCGATATCGGTCTATCGGGTCTCTTTTCCGCTGGGGGTTCTAGTGCTGATATTGGCGAACTGGCGGGGTTGCAAGCCGGGGGACATGATCCTAATCGTAATGGCTTTACCGTACAAAATGTAGAGCTGTCGCTTAGCAGCACGGTGGATAACTATTTTGATGCCCAGGCCAACCTGATTTTTTTTATTGATACTGCTGGCGAAACCGCGGTCGAACTGGAAGAGGCTTTTTTGACCACGCGGGGGCTACCTGATGGTTTACAGGTAAAGGCGGGGCAATTCTTTACCGAGTTTGGCCGTCAAAACAAGCAACATCCCCACACCTGGGCCTTTGTTGATCAGCCTGTCATTCTATCTCGCCTGTTTGGGGGCGATGGCTTGCGTAGTCAGGGGGCACGTCTGGCGTGGCTGATGCCGCTGGACTGGTATTCAGAACTCTATTTGGGTGCTCAAAATGCAAACGGTGAAACCGTGACCAGTTTTCTATTCGCGCCAGGCGAGGAGGTGGGCGGGTATACCTTGCTGGATCGTAGTGCTGATAAAGGCAGTGACCTGCTCTATAGTGCCCGTTGGCTGAATGGTCTTGATTTGTCGCAAACAATCAGCATGAATATCGGACTTTCTGCACTGGCCGGCCCCAACAGCAGCGGGGCCGATACCGATACGGTAATCTACGGAGCTGATCTCTACCTTAAGTGGCAGCCGCTTCAGTCCCAACGTGGTTTTCCTTTTGTCGCCTGGCACACTGAGTTCCTACAACGCGATTATGAAGTCCCCAATGAAACCTTGAAAGATTCCGGTGGTTTTACTCAGCTGCAGTGGGGATTCAAGCCGGGCTGGGTTGCTGGGCTGCGCTACGATTTTGCGCAGGCTGATGGTGAGACCGCAATCGATTCACTGCGTGATAACCGCACCAGAATCTCACCCAACGTGACCTGGTATCCCTCCGAGTACAGCAAAGTGCGCTTGCAACACAACTACGATAAAACCGAGCATCTGGTCGACAACAGCAATCACAGCCTTTGGTTACAGGTTGAATTCGCCATCGGAAGCCATGCCGCACACATATTTTAGTACCTTAGAAATAATTTTTATGCGCATTTTGCAGAAAAAATATTTCGTAAAGGTACTTATCCAGATCCACAGGGTTAGGAGAGGAACATGAGAATTTTTTTTATCACCTGCCTATGGTGTGTAACACTACTGACCGTCCCGCAATCTCACGCGGCTCTACAAGTAGTCACTACAACCGAGGATCTGGCCGCCATCGCCAGGGCAGTAGGCGGCGACCATATCAAGGTAGAGAGCCTGACACCGGGGTCACGCGATCCGCACTTTGCCGAGGCCAAACCGAGCATGATCCGTAAGGTCTATGGTGCGGATCTGTTGTTACTGATTGGGGCAGAGATGGAGATCGGTTGGCTACCGCTTTTGTTGAGATCAGGCCGCAATAGCCAAGTATTGTCCGGCAATCCGGGTTATCTGGATCTATCGAGGACCATCACTTTGCTGGGTAAACCAACCGGGCCGGTAAGCCGTGACATGGGGGATGTGCATGCCCAGGGTAATCCACATTACTGGCTCGACCCTGAAAATGGTTTGTTGATGGCACAAGCAATCAGCGAACGTTTGGTGGCTCTCGATCCGGATCATAGCAACGCTTACCGGAGCAACCTTGCGTCCTTTCAGCAACGTCTGACGAACAAGATAAAAGAGTGGCAGATCACGCTGGCACCGCTCAAAGGAAGCGAGGTGATTGCCTATCACACGTCACTGATCTATTTGGCCAGCGCCTTTGGCTTTCAGATCGTCGATGAGGTGGAGTCCAAGCCGGGCATTGCGCCCACTGCCGCCCACTTAAATCAACTCATCAAGCGCATTGAGGATGATCAGATTAAATTACTGATCATGGAACCCTATTATGAACAGCGTTCAGCAAAGTTTCTTCAGGATAAAACAGGGATTCGTATCGGCGTGATACCGCAGTCTGTGGGGGCAAAATCGGGCATTGATGATTACATCCAGCTGTTCGATGCCATTGTTTCAGCACTGAAGCAAACAGGGTCTTTTTAGTGGATGCCTGGTTGATTCTGCTGCCTGCCAGCATCCTGTGTCTGTTAATGATTGTGACTCATACCTATCTGGGTCTGCATGTGCTGGCACGCGGCATTATCTTCGTTGACCTGGCACTGGCTCAAGTCGCTGCGCTGGGGATGAGCATCGCCTTTTTATTGGGTGAAGAGGCTCACGGTTTTATGGCACAACTGTACGCCTTTGCCGCGACCTTAATCGTCGCTTTCGCCTTTGCGCACCTGCGCTTCATTGCCAATAAAACAACGCGAGAAGTCACCATTGGTTGTGTTTATGTCGTCTCCACTGCGCTATCAATTGTGATTCTGAGTCGCTCCAGCCAGGGCATGGAAGAGCTGAAATCGATGTTCAACGGCAATATTCTCTGGGCAAGCTGGGATGAGATCATTGTTGTTGCGCTGGCCTATGCGCTGCTCGCTCTGTTGCACACCTTTTACCGTAAACGTTTTTATGCCTTGTCTTTTAATGAGGGTGGTAGTGAAGGAGACAAAGAAAAACTGTCATTTTTGTGGGAGTTTCTCTTCTTCGCTTCCTTTGCTGCGGTCATTACCCTGGCGGTGAATCTGGCGGGCATACTGTTGGTGTTTGCCTTACTTATTATCCCGGCGTTTAGCGCTTCGATTATCGCCTCAACATTTGTTATCCGCCTTGGCTTGGGTTGGCTGCTGGCAACTGTCGGCACTATGGTTGGATTGTGGTTGTCCTATAACGCTGATCTTCCCGTTGGCGCTACCTTGGTTTCGGTGCTGGGGGTTTTGCCACTGGTTGCGGTGGTCATTAGATTCATCAAATCACAGCATCGCTGAATGCCTGTACCCACAGGTTAGGTGTATAACGCGATGCATTCCAGAAATTTACTGATTTGCGTTACCCCACCTTAATCTGCCCAATAAATGTTGTGGCACAAAAAATCTGTAAACGATGCCCTGCACTTACCAACCAGGTGATTCAGCCAGGGGATTTTTCCCTGGCTGGAGATCCTATTTCATTAACACCTTAAACGGAGCTAATGCAGGTCAACGCCCCCCCCAAAAAACTATCTTTGTACCAATCATCCGGGAATCCCATTTTCCCTTGAGGTACTTTTAGGTGTCTCGCAAACAGCGCCAACAAACGGTCTTGCCAATGCGATTCAGGCGCAATCGTAGCGATCAATGAGGTTGACAGTGGAAATGATTTACATTACTTTAACGTAAGTTTCAGCCAGCCACTCATGCCTC
>QIJH01000032.1 GCA_003232725.1 Chromatiaceae bacterium
CATCCATACGTAATCCCCTGGCTTATTCAAAAGGTATTGTTATAACATAAACACGAAAGAAAGGAGGCCAGGTGAAACCTTTAATTCTTACAGGTTCAGTGGTTCTGCTCTAAGATCATTATATTCAAGGGTGAGTAGAATTGAGCCTTTGTTACCCAACATGTCTTTAGGGTGCCTCTATTAACATGGCCACATAACTATATGCGAGAAAACAGCCTTAAAAGGTACGAAAGCACACTCTATCTTCGGAGCATTATTTAAGGAGAGCATTGATATGGGCGATATCACGACAGTAAACCCAGAAATCGATCCAGGTTGGCTCGTGCTGATTACCGGAGGGCACAGCGGCTTTCAGCCTTCAACACTATCCATGTCGCATACTTTTGGCTGGGCTTACTGCCTTAGGTCTGATCAAGAAGCAGGGCAAAGGGTGCCCAACGCCCATCTGGCAGAACGCATGCCGGCGAAAGGCTCTCCCGATTCCGCAGGGGAGAGTATGGGTTGGCAGGCTCACATCGTATACCCGGGAATGATGAATTTCCTCGATTCCTTCAGGCAGGGAACAAATGTGGGGTTTGACAATGAAATTTGACTATTCCACGGCATTCGCACGCAATGCCGGCTTTCTCAGCAGGGCCGAGCAGGAGCAGCTTCGTGGCTCCCGCGTTGCCATAGCCGGGCTCGGCGGCACCGGCGGCGCCCAGGTCCACGGGCTGGCCAGAATGGGTATAGGTACCTTCAACCTTGCCGACCCTGACACTTTCGAGCTGATCAATTTTAACCGCCAGCTTGGGGCAACCATGGAAACGATCGGTCGCCGCAAGGCTGACGTATACGAAGAGATCGTCCGCAGCATCAATCCTGAAGCTGACATACGATTGTTTACCAGCGGCATCTCATCCGAGACTATCGATCAATTTCTGATCGACGTCGACGTGGTTATCGACTCGCTGGATTTCTACTGCTTCGAAGAGCGCTTTTTACTCTATGCCCGCGCCAGAGAACGGGGGCTGTGGGTATTAACCGCTCCTCCACTTGGATTTGGTTTTACGCTTCTGGTCTTCGACCCCAGGGGGATGCGCTTTGAAGACTATTTTAGCATTAGTAAAGGTATGTCTGAGCGGGAACTGGTCATCGCATTCAGTGCCGGCCTTGCCCCGAATACCCCGAAGCCGTTCTTCTTGCGGTACCTCAATCTTGATGACATCGACATGGAGCAGAAGCGCCTGCCTTCAGTCGGCGCGGCGCCGTTCATGATTGCGGGCGTAATGGCAACGGAGGTCGTCAATCTGATCACCGGGAAAACACCGCCGCTCGCGGTGCCCACTATCATCCAGTATGACGCGCTGCTGCACAAATTCCGACGCCGGACCTATCGCATGGGTATGCGCAGTCCGCTCCAGACGCTGAAAAAGGCCATCCTGAGAAGAAAACTGCCTTTGTAAGGCCGCCTGAAGTTATCAAGGCTTCGTGTTGTCAGCCTTTTGCACCGGAAATCAGTGTCGAAATTCTTTACATTATCCATGGAGTAACCAAACTGCTGGTGATCCAGGCGCGTCTCTATGCTGTATTAGCCCGTTTTTCGGGCAAAACTGCCTTAAGTTATTGATTTTTGATATCATGCAGAAATTAATATTTGAGAATACAATGGGTATAACGGTACCGGAACTCATAGTCGTGTTCCAGGGAAGTTCCCTTCTTGATATGTAGTGTCAGTATTTTTTACATTTTTGCTGCAAGGTTCGAAGCGTGCGTCTGGCGAGAAATGAAATTCTTATTAAAAACAGTGAGTTAAATCTTATGACGCGTTTTGGCACACCT
Source organism: Chromatiaceae bacterium (assembly GCA_003232725.1). Classification (GTDB taxonomy): domain Bacteria; phylum Pseudomonadota; class Gammaproteobacteria; order SZUA-140; family SZUA-140; genus SZUA-76. Next base: position 1,822 of record QIJH01000032.1, read on the forward strand.
TGTGCATAGTCATATAGCAGACAGATGTTACAAGCATCTGTAATTGAAGCTTAAGAAAACGGCGCAAGAACAATGGCGCATATATTAGGAGAAACGTTATGAATAAATTAAAGCTATGTCTTGCGGCACTAGGTTTCAGTGCAGCACTACTTGCGGCTGGAACTGCAGCTGCAGGTGTTACTTGGTCATACCCGACCACGCTCTTTGAGGATGACGACATCGATTTCCTCTGGACGGTAGATGATCAAAACGGTCTGATTCCAGATGCTGACGGGATCATTAATGAAGGTGATATTCTGATCGCTGTGTTCGAAATGGAGTTTGCAGGCGGCAATACCATTATGCCTGATGAACTAACAGGTGTTGTGGCACTAGAGATCGCTACTATTACTCCCCCAAGTTTGGCCGGGAATGTCAACATGTTTTTCAAGCCCTATGCGGGGGGCATGAACGCTATACTCGCGCTGGGAAGCGCGAACAAGACAGTGACGGGCGGTGGAGCCGGCGGTGGTGCAATGCTTGCCATGTGGCTTGATTCAGACCCGGATCTGGTAATTTCCGCTGACAACGTTGATGCAGGAACGGTCAGTTGTGACTCTCTGAGTACGTGTATCGACCAGGCTGTCGACGGGAATCTCTTCGAAGTCGACGGGTTTGCCGGTGATCCTGATGAAATCTGGGCTGCATTTTCTGTAAGACAAAACACCGCTGATGTATTGGGATCTAGCACTGGGTCAGTTTTGGGCTTTGCCAATGCCTCAGTTAGCATCCTGGACAACCAAACAGGTAGACTCTTGGATTATAATGCTCTTCCCTGCACTCTTTGTGGCACTGGCATTGGCGCTGATGGTTTTGCTGACGTAATTGGCAGCGGTACTATCAACGGTGGTGGTCGCGACGGTGTCGCTACAGGTCTTTCAGATGGCCTGGTAGCGGATGGCGCGTTTGCTACCAGCGACTTCCAGATAGTAAAGAAACCTATCCCCGAACCGGGTACTCTCGCACTGTTGGCGGCTGGCATTCTGGGTATGGGCGCTGCACAACGTTGGCGTCGTAAGGCCAAAAGGGTATAAAAAAGGGTATAAACTTCACCTGAGTACATATCTATCACGATAAGCCTCCTACCTGCTATCTTGGGGTAGGAGGCTTTTTTTGTAATGCCGATTTGGGTCTCATCAGAAAGAAAAAAAGACAACAAAGCACCAGCATGATCATCTTCCCCTTGATATGCTCACCCGGTCTTGACAAACTGGTCTGTGCGGGTCATTTTTATCGAGGTAGTAAATGCCACTGGCCTGGTGCATATCATTAGCTACAAAGTGCTGCCACTGCAAATAACTTGCGGCATTATCGCTGCCGATAACCATAGACTTTGAGGCGAATAAAGGCTCCAGGAATGATTTTTCAGGGGTAGCTAGAAAACATAGAATTCTTGCCGGTAAAAGCTATAATTAGATATTCGCAGTTCAACGAGAGTAACGGGGCATTGATTATGAATAAGATTTTCAAGGGATTTCTGGGTCTTTCTTTGATTTGGTTGCCTGTCGCCTGCAGTAGCAGCACTACTG
>QIJH01000036.1 GCA_003232725.1 Chromatiaceae bacterium
GGGTGCAAGGCGAAAAATATGAGTTTACACGTGTAAATGATCATTTTTTAACGCTGAACGGGTGGATTTCATGGGTTAGCTGAGTAGTTACTAAAATCTCAAGTGAGATAAGTGGTGTGTATTGGCAGTTTTGCACCTGGCTCCCAAAGATAGCGACATATTTCTTATTAAACTCTTAGGGTCTGGTGGTTTTAAGGTGAATAACCGGTTGTGTTTTCAGTGGTGCGCTGCTGCTCCTGCTGTAACGCCCACATGCCCGCATAAACCTTACCGGCGGCAAGCAGTTCACGATGGGTGCCACGTTCAACAATCTGTCCCTTATCCATCACCAGTATCTGTTCGGCATCGATGATGGTTGAGAGGCGATGTGCAATAACGAGTGTTGTATGGTTGGTAGCGATCGCGCTAAATGCGGAAAGAATCGCCTGTTCAGATTCGGAGTCGAGTGCTGAGGTTGCTTCATCAAAGATCAAAATGCGTGGGTTTTTGAGGATGGTGCGTGCAATGGCGATACGCTGTTTCTCACCACCGGAGACCTTGAGTCCGCGTTCGCCGACGATGGTCTCATAGCCGTCAGGCAGTGATTCGATAAAGCCTTTTAAATGCGCCATTTCGGCGGCGCGCTCAATCTCTTCTTGCGTGGCATCCGGTTTGGCATAGGCGATGTTGTAATAGATCGTGTCGTTAAATAGCACGGTGTCTTGCGGCACAATACCGATTGATTCGCGCAGGCTCTGTTGGGTAACGTCGCGAATATCCTGTCCATCGATCTTGATGCCGCCATTTTGCACGTCGTAAAAGCGAAACAGCAGGCGTACTAATGTTGATTTGCCGCCACCGCTGCCACCGACGACTGCGACCTTTTGGCCTGGCTGAATGGTAAAGTCGATATCATTAAGGATCTGGCGATTTTTGTCGTAATGAAAAGCGACATGATCGAACTGCACTTTGCCATCAGTGACGGTAAGTGCTTTGGCGTCAGGCCGGTCTTCAATCGCCTTGTTTTCAGCGAGGATGCCAAACATCCGTTCCATATCGACTAATGAGTGTTTGATCTCGCGATAGACGAAGCCCAGGAAGTTCATCGGTATGAACATCTGCAGCAGATAGGCGTTGATGAGTACGAGATCGCCAAGGGTGAGCTCCCCTGCGGCGACGCCTTGACTGGCGAGCAGGAGTAAAATGGTGATACCGGTGGCGATGATGATGCCCTGACCGATGTTGAGTGACGCCAGTGAGGTCTGGTTTTTGACTGCGGCGCGTTCCCACACCTGCAGGTTCTCGTCGTAGCGAGCAGTTTCAAACGCTTCATTGCCGAAGTACTTGACGGTCTCGAAGTTGATCAGGCTATCGATCGCGCGGGTATTGGCTTTAGAGTCCATTTCGTTCATTTTGCGGCGATACTTCATGCGCCATTCAGTCACGATCAGGGTAAAGGCGACGTAGATTACGGCGGTGGCAAACGGCACCAGCGCGAACCAGATGTTGTAATGGCTGAAGAGAATGAGAGCAATCAGGGTGATTTCGAGCAGCGTTGGCAGGATGTTGAAGACCAGAAAGCTGAGCAGAAAGCTGATGCCTCGGCTACCGCGTTCAATATCGCGTGAGACGCCGCCTGTCTGGCGGTCGAGGTGGAAATTGAGGCTAAGGGCGTGTAGGTGCTGGAAGACCTGCAGGGCAACGCGCCGGATTGAACGCTGAGTGACTTTGGCGAAAACAGCATCGCGTAGCTCTGCAAACAGGGTGCTGACAATGCGCAGCAAGCCGTAGGCTAGGACTAGAAATATCGGCAAGGTGACGATATCGACCTGACTGGGGTCTAGCGCATCGACGATTTCTTTGAGTAGCAGCGGTACACCAACAATGGCCACTTTGGCCAGTACCAGGCAGATCAGTGCCACAATCACCCGCGTGCGGAACTCCCATAGATAGGGCAGCAGGGTGCGGATGGTCTTCCAGTCGTTGCGTTTTTGGTCGGAGGGCGGGCTATCGCTTGTAGGTCTCATCCGCACAAGCTACCAGATCACTGATTAGCAAGCCAATTTTAGCAGTATTCGGTGTATAATGGTCGGCTGCTGAGATCCGCTTTGTAAACTAGTGGGAATGGCTAGTATTTAGAGATTTCGTCCATATTGTATAGAATGTCGATATAAGACGTTGAAGTAATAGAGGAATTGGTATGCCTATTTATGAGTATTCATGTAAAGCCTGCGATCATGCGATGGAGGCGATGCAAAAAATGAGTGATGATGCGCTGAAAGATTGCCCCGAATGTGGCAAGTCTGAGCTGAAAAAGCTGATTTCGGCCTCCGGTTTTCGTCTTAAAGGCAGTGGCTGGTACGAGACTGACTTTAAAGGTGGCAGCAAGCAGAAGGCGGAAGAGAAGCGGGATAAGGCCTCGGATTGTGGTGCGCCATCCTGTAGCGCGCCTTGTGTGGATTAACGTGGGTGTGGATTAAAGCAGGTTCGAATTAATTTTATTTAAATAGATATTTTGATCAATGTTTAAACGCTATCTGATTGCAGGTCTGTTGGTCTGGTTACCACTGGGGGTGACGCTACTTGTGATTCGCCTGCTGGTCTCTTTTATGGATCAGTTGCTGGTTTTTATCCCGCTGAAATACCAACCCGAGACTTTGCTGGGTTTTAATATCCCAGGACTGGGCGTGGTGATGGCAGTGTTGATTGTCTTGCTCACAGGCATTATCGTTGCTAATTTTTTTGGGCGACAACTGGTCGCCGCATGGGAGGCATTACTGGGGCGTATTCCGCTGGTGCGCACTATTTATCACAGTGTGAAGCAGGTGGCAGTGACGATCTTTTCATCGCAGGGTAAATCATTTCGTAAGGTGTTGTTGATCGAGTACCCACGTAAAGGCATCTACACGCTTGGCTTTCAAACGGGTGATGCGGTAGAAGAGGTGAAACAGAAATCGGGCAAAAATTTGATTAATGTCTTTGTTCCGACGACACCCAATCCAACCTCTGGTTTTTTTATTATGGTGCCTGATGAGGATGTTCAGGTGCTTGATCTGAGTATCGATGAAGCACTGAAGATGATTATGTCGCTTGGTGTTATTGTGCCGGGTGGTAAGGGAAATCCTGTGATTCAGGAAGCGACTCAGGAACTCTCCGCTGCGCTGCGTGGCGAGAAGTCAGATAAGGACAGCAAATAGCCGCCAAACATAGGCTGGTTGCACTCTGCTAAGCCAGTCCGTATTATTTTATTTTTTATTCAGATTTATAAGGTTAGAGGATTATGCGTAGCCATTATTGTGGTCAGGTCAGCGAAGATCATTTGGGTCAGGAGATCGAGTTATGTGGTTGGGTGCACCGCCGTCGCGACCACGGCGGGGTGATCTTTATCGACCTGCGTGATCGTGAAGGG
>QIJH01000141.1 GCA_003232725.1 Chromatiaceae bacterium
GGTGGTTGGGATCAGGCGCTTGTCTTTACCCTGACCAAACGTGGTGCGGATCGTTTGACCACACAACTGGAAGACGATGGGATTACTGCCATCGCGATTCATGGCGATAAAAGCCAGGGAGTCCGTACCCGCGCATTGGCAAAATTTAAGGCGGGTGAGGTGCGTATTCTGGTCGCGACCGATGTGGCGGCGCGCGGCCTCGATATCGAACAGCTACCGTATGTGGTCAATTTTGATCTACCTAAAGTCGCCACTGATTACGTACACCGTATTGGTCGTACCGGACGCGCTGGTTTACAGGGCGAGGCGATTTCATTGGTGACAGCGGATGATGTCAAACAACTAACCGCAATCGAGACTGTGATTCAGCAGCGCATTAGCCGTGAGCAGGAGGTGGGTTTTGTGCCAAAGCAGACGGTTACGATTACAGCACCTCGTGCGGGTGGGGCTAAAAAACCGAAGAAACCTAAAAAACCTAAAAATTACCCAGCTGGTAAATCTGGCACAGGGCGTGGTAAAGCAGGTAAGAAAAAGAGTGCTGATGGTCATGGTGGTAAGCCATCATCTAATCCGGCGGCGGGAAGAGGGCGTGGTACGGGTAAGGCACGCAAACCGGTAGGGCGGGGGCGATGATTTTAATCAAGTAAGTGTGATGATGCCTCTCTCTGCAATAAAAAATTCACGAGAACTCGTTTTCGTTCCAGCAAGGCATCCATGGTCGAAAAACGGCGTTTACACCAGGTAAATGACTATTTTGAGATCATATATACCCGTAGCGTTTGGGATTTAGGTGTCAATGTGCGTTATCTTTATTTCATGGCAAGGCGAAATGACAAGTAATAGTTGTTCTATTGCAATAAAGAGGGTGTGCAGTGACACCTAAATCTTAATCGCTACGGGTATATAACGCAGATGGCGCGGAAAATAGACTCGTGAAAAGATCTCGATAACTTTGTTGATAACGATAACCACTACAACTGTAGAGGGTTTTGTAGCGCCAAACATTGATAATAGCAGCTAAGCTAATTCATTTTTTTCAGTGATATACTCTGCAACCATGAAGGCCCTCAATTTAAAAAATGGCACATTAACGCTCAGTAATGATCATTTGGTATCTCAGCTAAGCTATGGCGAGGTACTACTACAGGTTCATCTCGCAGGAATTTGCGGCACCGACTTGGCATTGCTAAATGGTTACGCCAGTTTTAATGGTGTCCCCGGGCATGAGTTTGTTGCAGAAGTTTTTGAGACCGGTGCAGGTGTTGATGGCGGATTGAAGGGCAAGCGCGTCGTTGCCGAGATTAACCAATGGTGCGGTGAGTGTGATCAATGTGCACAAAAACACTATCGTCATTGCTTAAATCGTCTTGTCATCGGTATTCGAGGTCATCAGGGGTGTTTTGCTGAACAGATCGTTGTGAAAGCGAATACGCTTCATATTATTCCCGATAGCATTGATGATCGACAGACGGTTTTTATTGAACCGCTTGCGGCAGCTTTTCGCATTGTTGAGCAGCTCCGCTTGCATGATTACCGTGATGTTATGTTGGTTGGTGCGGGGCGTTTAGGTCAGTTGATTGCACGGGTGATGGTACTGCAAAAAAAACAACTGACAGTGGTGGTGCGTCACGCTCGACAACGCCAACTGCTACAGGGTTTGCGGCTTGATTGTATTGATGAGTTAGCGGTTGAGGCCAAAATGGTTGATGTCGCGATTGATGCCACAGGTCAGCAGTCTGGTCTGATGTTGGCGCTGCAGGCTTTACGCCCACAAGGAATCTGTGTGATGAAGAGTAGTTATCCTGCACCGGCTGAAATCGATTTAACAAAGCTGGTGATCGATGAAATCGAGTTAATCGGCTCCCGCTGCGGACCATTTTCGATGGCCATTGAGGCGCTGAAAAATGGTTTGATCGAGACTGAATCTCTGATTGATGCGACTTTCTTGATCAATGATTTTCAGGTGGCCTTTGCGCTGGCTCAGCAAAAAGGTTCGATGAAGGTACTGATAAAACCATACTGAAACTCTGATAACAGGTGTCAATAAATAATCTTCGCATCAAGTATCATTAAAGAAAACTCATCTATCTTGTTGTGTTTAATTATGTTCTTTAATTCGTTGAACAACGCCCTTTAGAAATAACCATTTGCTGCCGCTAGCAACAAACAATTTAAGATGACGTGGTGATAGTTTTTTGTGTAAAGTCTCTTCACATGGATGAAGTTTTTAATCTGTTTTAAGTTTGCGTGAAACTTTTTCGACGCATAGCACTTAGATTAAATCTGTTAATCAACGATAAAAGGGGGAGTCATGAGTCAGCAGGAAGAGGGACAAACAATCAATAGTACCGCAGAAACAGTTTCACCCGATGAGGCAGCAACCGATAAAAAAAGTGATCTGGGTGAGCAGTGGTTAAGGCTGGTTTTTATGGTGCTGTTCTGGATAGCACTGCGCATTAGTGAGTTTGTTGTTGGGTTGACGATGTTGATGCAGTTTGTGTACCGTATTTCACAAGGTGAGCACCAGCCTAAATTAATGGCATTCGGTGATAGTCTTTCACAATATGTTGGGTCGATCGTTGAGTATCAAACTTACCAGACGGATGAAAAACCATTTCCATTCGGGAAATGGCCTGTACCTAAAAAACCAGTGATCAGCAGCAGTGATTCTGGCGTAACAGAAGAGGCTAAAGCGCCCGCATAACTGATGCTTTTGTAAGTATTAAAAAGCCCGGATCAGTTTTGAACCGGGCTTTTTCTTTTATATTGCCCCGTTAGTGTTTAACGTTTGTAACCCGTTAAGAGCATAAAGGGGCTTGGTGCTGGCATCTGTTCTGATTTTATATCGACAAAGCCAACCTCACTCATAATTGCTTCCATTTCAGTGGTCGAATAAGATGAGCCACCAATGGTGTTGATGATCTGATTAACACCAATCATTGCTGCAAGCTCTGGTCCATTTTTCTCGGGGTTTAATAGCTGTTCCTGAATCATAATGACACCATCTTTGTTCATTGAGCCATAACATTTTTGCAGTAGCTTCTTAATGTTTTCGGGTGACTCCTGGTTGGTCATCGATGATAGCAACATCGCATCATTACTATCACCAAGGCTGTCAGCGTTATAATCACCTGCACGCAGTTCCACACGATCTTGCATGTTGAACTGATTGACGATCTCTTGTGCGATTTCCAGATTCTGCGCGCGATCCATTGCAACTGCATTAAGGCCATCGTAGCGTTCACAAAATTTAACTGAAAAAGTGGAAGGGCCACAGCCAACATCCATTAGTTGTTTTTTACCTGTCAGGTCAACCATGCCGGTTAGTACATCAGACTGAGAGAGTGCACGATTATGCATCCCCATCATGTAGTCCCGGGTCTCCTGATCTGAATACTCCTGGTGCATCAATGCAGATGGTTTTCCTGTCATCACGGTGTTGTATAGGCCTCCCCAGGCTTCATACCAGTTTTCAAACATATAGACGATACCGCCCTGATAAAACTGGCTGGCGCTGGTGAGAAAGGTTTGGCTAAACTCGTTGTTGCTAAAGGTGTCACCATCGCGAGCAAGAAAATCGATTGCGACAAGCGCGCTTAATAGCCCACCCAGGCAGCGGCGATCCGCGCCCGTTGCAGTGGTCAACTCATCAAGCGTTTTCGGTGCGCCATCCAGCAGGTTGAAGATATCTAATCGGTTGGCCGCATGCAGCGCACAGGAGTGCCAGTAGCCAGATGCAACCTGCATCACTTTCATTGGGTCCATGCCTTCTGGCAGTGCCCAACTATCGTTGTTTTTGTTTTTATCCCATGATTCAGACATTGAGTTTCTCTTTGAAATTTTGATACAAAAAATATCGCTAATTGAAGCAGAAATATGAAGGATAGTGCGTGATTTGTCCAGTCCAAGAGATTGTCGGATTTAGGTAATGGTTACTGTTTGACGCGTTGCGTCGTAAGAGATCAGTCGTGGTTGCCATATTTTACCATTTCCACAAAAATCATAGCGCTAACCCCTTTTATTACTTGAAATTAGTGGGCTAAATCCTGTATCTTACGCCGTCTATGAAGACGCGTAGCTCAGCTGGTTAGAGCACCACCTTGACATGGTGGGGGTCGTTGGTTCGAATCCAATCTATGGCACTGTTTATCAATGTGGTATACGGTGCCTTTTTCATATGATAGCCGGATATTCCAGAGCCGCAAATGCCAACAGTAACACTTCCAGACGGTAGCCAACGCCCATTCGACCAGGCGGTCACTTTGATGGATGTTGCCGCATCGATCGGTGCCGGGCTTGCCAAAGCAACCCTTGCGGGCAAAATTGATGGGGTGCTGGTTGATGCCTCAACCTTGATCGAAAAAGATGTCAGTGTGGTGATCATTACCGAGCGTGATGAAGAAGGGCTGGAGATCATCCGCCACTCGACTGCTCATCTGCTAGCGCAGGCGGTGAAATTACTATTTCCATCCGCACAAGTGACCATTGGCCCTGTGATTGAAGATGGCTTCTATTACGATTTTGCTTATGAAAAGAGCTTTACGCCAGAAGATTTGAGTGCGATTGAAAAGAAAATGAGCGAGCTTGTCTCTCAAAATCTGCCGATTACACGTAGTGAGATGGCGCGAGAAGAGGCGATCGAGTTTTTCCGTGGACAGGGTGAAGCCTATAAGGCTGAGCTGATTGAAGCAATTCCTGCCAATGAAACACTGTCGCTCTATCAACAGGGTGACTTTATCGATCTTTGCCGTGGCCCTCACGCGCCAGGCACTGGCAAATTAAAGCATTTCAAATTGATGAAGTTAGCTGGTGCTTACTGGCGCGGTGATTCAAACAATGAAATGCTGCAGCGCATTTACGGTACCGCCTGGAAGGATAAAAAGGCGCTCAAGGGTTATCTGCATCGCCTTGAAGAGGCTGGTAAGCGTGATCACCGAAAAATCGCCAAAAAATTAGACCTGTACCATATTCAGGAAGAAGCGCCGGGAATGATTTTTTGGCACGATAACGGTTGGACAATTTACCGTGAAGTCGAGCAATACATCCGTAACATATTGAAGCAGAATGATTATTCTGAGGTGCGCACACCTCAGGTCGTCGATAAATCGCTCTGGGTTAAGTCCGGCCACTGGGAAAAATTCAGTGACGATATGTTTACCACTCATTCGGAAAATCGTGATTACGCGATTAAACCGATGAACTGCCCGTGCCACGTTCAGATCTACAATCAGGGGCTGAAGAGCTATCGTGATCTGCCGTTAAGGATGGCGGAATTTGGTTCTTGTCTGCGAAATGAGCCATCTGGTACGCTGCATGGCCTGATGCGCCTGCGCAATTTTGTGCAGGATGATGCGCATATCTTCTGTACGGAGGCGCAGATTCAGGGAGAAGTCTCTGACTTTATTGACCTGCTGTACAAGGTCTACGCTGATTTTGGTTTTAATGAGATCATCATTAAGCTCTCAACTCGCCCAGCAAACCGCGTAGGCGATGATGCTGAGTGGGATAAATCGGAGCATGCGCTTGAAGAGGCACTGAATACCAAGGGGCTGGATTGGGATTTGCAGCCGGGTGAAGGTGCTTTTTATGGTCCTAAGATTGAATTTTCACTCAAAGATTGTCTGGGGCGTGTATGGCAATGTGGCACGATTCAGGTCGATTTTTCGATGCCAGGGCGTCTTGATGCACAGTTTATTGCTGAAGATGGCTCAAAGCAGGTGCCGGTGATGTTGCACCGTGCGATTTTGGGTTCGCTGGAACGTTTTATCGGGATTTTGATCGAAGAGCATGCCGGTTTTTTCCCTACCTGGCTCTCACCACAGCATGTGGTGGTGCTCAATATTACCGATAAACAGTCCGAATATGTGCAAGAAGTCACCAAAAGATTGATGGAACGTGAGCTTAGAGCGAAATCAGACTTGAGAAATGAGAAGATAAGCTTTAAAATCCGCGAACATACACTACAACGTGTACCATACTTGCTGGTGATAGGGGATCGGGAAGTCAATGGTAATCTCGTGGCTGTGCGCACGCGAAATGGCGAAGATCTTGGAAGCATGTCCCTGGATGCCTTTATAGATCATATCAATGCCGATATCGCGAGCCACGGCCATGTTGTTCTGGAGGAATAGGAAATCGCTGGAGAAAAAGATCTGCGCCTAAATGACGAGATCAATGTACCACAAGTGCGTTTGATTGGAGCTGATGGCGAACAAGCAGGTGTTGTTGCAATTAATGATGCAATGAATATGGCCGAAGAGGCTGAATTGGATCTCGTTGAGATCGTCCCCAATGGAGAGCCGCCAGTCTGTAGAATTATGGACTTTGGTAAGCATCTGTTTGAGCTTAGCAAAAAGAAGCATGCGGCGAAGAAGAAGCAGAAACAGATCCAGGTAAAAGAAGTAAAGTTTCGACCAGGGACGGAAGAGGGCGACTATCAGGTAAAACTACGCAACCTGACTCGTTTTCTGGATGCCGGAGATAAGGCAAAGGTCACGTTAAGATTCCGTGGCCGCGAAATGGCTCATCAGGAGATAGGCCGAAAGTTGTTGCAAAGGATTGAAGTCGACCTCAAAGAACTCGGGACGGTTGAGCAATTTCCGCGGATGGAAGGGCGCCAGATGGTGATGGTGCTAGCCCCCGTTAAAAAGAAATAGCTTGTCCAACTGTTTTTCAGCAGGGTCAAATTATTAAGATCAAATGCGGAGTTATAAGTAATGCCAAAGATTTATAAGTAATGCCAAAGATAAAGAGTCACAGTGGAGCGGCCAAGCGTTTCAAACGCACAGCATCAGGTTCCTTTAAACGCGGACAATCACACCGTAGCCATATTCTGACGAAAAAAAGTACCAAGCGTAAGCGTCATCTACGTATCGGCGCTATTATTTGTCAGGCTGATGCCAGAATGGTCAGCCGTATGTTGCCATATAGTTAAGCGAGGAGTGATTAGACATGCCTAGAGTAAAACGTGGTGTCACCGCTCACGCCAGACACAAAAAAATATTAAAACAAGCGAAAGGCTATCGTGGACGTCGTAAAAACGTCTATCGTGTTGCGGTACAGGCCGTCACCAAAGCGGGTCAGTATGCTTATCGCGATCGTCGTCAGAGAAAGCGTCAGTTCCGTGCGCTGTGGATTATCCGTATCAATGCGGCCTCCAGAGAATGTGGGCTTTCATACAGCCGTTTGATTAACGGCCTGAAAAAAGCAGCGATTGAGATTGATCGTAAGGTGCTTGCGGATTTAGCCGTATTTGATAAGGTTGCTTTTGCTGCCATTGCAGAAAAAGCAAAGGCCAGCCTCTAATACTGAAAGCAACACCGTTTTTATCCCGAGCACTATTTAATGTTTTCGGTTTTAAAGACAAACAGAGAGGGGAAAGGCCAATGCCTTTCCCCTTTTTTGTTGGACCCAGCTAGATAGATTCCCTATTTTGAATTAAGCAGGATGTAAGTTGTGCAAGAACTGGAAACACTGATAACAGAGGCCGAACAATCAATCGCCGCCGCACAGGATCTAGCCGGGCTAGACCAATTGCGTGTCCATTATCTCGGTAAGAAGGGTGTGCTCACTGGCATCCTGAAAGGCCTCAAAGATCTGCCGCACGAAGAGCGTCCAAAGGCGGGACAAAAGATTAATGTTGCCAAACAACAGCTGCAAAGGGTAATCGAAGCGCGCACCACGCTGCTAGAGACAGATGCACTGAATGAGCGTCTGTTAAAAGAGACCGTTGATGTTACGTTGCCAGGACGGGGTTTGGCGACAGGTGGTATTCACCCCGTGACTCGCACCATGGAACGCATTGAATCATTTTTCGGTACGCTTGGTTTCTCAGTTGCTGAAGGGCCAGAGATTGAAGATGACTACCACAACTTTGAAGCGCTCAATATTCCGGCCAACCACCCTGCACGTGCGATGCACGACACCTTTTATTTTGACCCGCACACACTGCTGCGTACTCACACTTCACCGGTGCAAGTACGTGCAATGAAAAACAGCACACCGCCACTGCGCGTGATTGCACCGGGGCGTGTATATCGTTGTGATTCAGATGTCACCCACACCCCGATGTTTCATCAGGTGGAGGGCTTTATGGTCGATGAAGATGTGAGCTTTGCAGACCTTCGCGGTGTATTGAGTGACTTCTTGCAGACCTTTTTTGAAAAAGAACTCGACGTTCGATTTAGACCTTCGTATTTTCCATTTACGGAGCCATCAGCCGAGGTTGATATTCAATGTGTCATCTGTCTGCAGCCACACCGGCTGGTTAGAGGTGATGGGTTGCGGCATGATCCATCCAAAAGTTTTCGATAACATCGGTTTTGATAACGAAAAGTATACCGGTTTTGCTTTTGGCATGGGCGTTGAACGTATGACGATGCTACGTTATGGCGTTAATGATTTACGCCTCTTTTTTGAAAACGATCTGCGTTTTCTTGGCCAATTTAATTAAAAAATAAGGGGAAAGGGGAAAGAGAAAGGAAGAGAGGAAAGAGAGGAAAGCATTGCGGATAGAATTTTGACTGCTGGCTTTTTATCTTTGCTCTTGACCCTTGTATCTTTCCCCTGAATTTATATGAAATTTAGTGTGCAGTGGTTAAGAGAGTGGGTAAATCCTGACATCTCAATCGAAACGCTTTCAAAACAGTTAACCATGGCCGGGCTAGAGGTGGATGCTGAGTTGCCTGTTGCCGCACAATTTAGCGGTGTGGTGGTCGGTGAGGTGCTAACGGTTGGGTCTCATCCAGAGGCAGATAAATTACAGATCTGTACGGTAAATGTGGGTGAAGCGGAGCCGCTTCAAATCGTTTGTGGCGCGAAGAATGTACATGTTGGCATGTTGGTACCCACCGCCTGCGTGGGTGCGGTGTTGCCGGGTAATTTTAAGATTAAAAAGGCAAAGCTGCGCGGTGTGCCTTCAATGGGCATGCTCTGTTCAGAACAGGAGATTGGCCTTGCTGACAGTGCGGATGGCTTGATGCCGTTACCGGCTGATGCACCTGTTGGCACGAATATCCGTGATTATCTACAACTGGATGATGTGATGCTTGAGTTAGGGCTGACGCCTAATCGTAGCGATTGTCTTAGCATCGCTGGAATTGCACGCGAAGTCGGTGTTCTCAATCGTTGTGAATTAACTGCAGTGGCAGCGGTTACGGTTGAGCCAACGATAGCCGAGCAATTTCCAATCAATATCAGTGCAACTGAAGCATGCCCGCGTTACCTGGGGCGGGTGATTAAAGGGATTAACCCTAAAGCAGCCACACCAATGTGGATGCAGGAACGCCTGCGTCGCAGTGGTGTGCGCAGCATTAGTGCTGTTGTCGATGTGACTAATTATGTGATGCTTGAGCTAGGACAGCCAATGCACGCCTTTGATCTTAATAAACTCTCTGGTGGGATTGATGTGCGTTTTGCTAGCAGTGAAGAGCAGGTCAAACTATTAAACGATGAAACTATTAAGCTAACCAGCAACACGTTGGTGATTGCTGATCAAAATGGGCCGTTAGCACTGGCCGGTATAATGGGTGGTAATGACAGTGCGGTTGAAGATGAGACTGTCGATCTATTTCTTGAAAGTGCTTTTTTTGACCCGGATGTGATTGCTGGTAAGGCGCGCAGCTTCGGTTTGCACACCGACTCGTCACACCGTTTTGAGCGTGGGGTTGATTATGAGCTGCCACGTCGTGCAATGGAGCGTGCCACGCTGTTACTGAAAGAGATCGTTGCTGGTGATGTGGGGCCGATCACCGAAGTGGTGAATGAAGCTCAGTTGCCCAGACGTGTACCCGTCACGCTGCGTGCGACGCGCCTTAAACGACTGCTGGGGGTTGAGCTGGCAAAAGATGATGTCAGTGAGATTTTAACTCGCCTGGGGATGAAGGCTGAATATTCGGCTAATGATGAGTGGTGCGCTGTCGCACCGTCTTTTCGTTTTGACATTTCGCTTGAAGCTGATTTGATCGAAGAGCTGGCACGTATTTTTGGCTACGATAATATCCCAAGCATTCCGCCGGTGGCTCGCCTGCAAATCAATGCCGCATCTGAAACTGAGGTAACCCCGCAGCGCATTCGGCAGCTCTTTATTGACCGTGATTACCAGGAGGCGATCACCTATAGTTTTGTCGATGAGGAACAGCAGTTACTGCTGAACCCTAATGCAAGCGCGATTAAACTTGCTAACCCGATTTCGGCAGAGATGTCAGTGATGCGCTCAACATTGTGGACCGGGCTGCTTCAGGCGCTTAGCTACAATCAGAATCGCCAACAGAAACGTATCCGTTTTTTTGAGATTGGGGTGAGGTTTTGTGGTGAGCTGAGCGAGCGTAAAGAAGAGAAGGTGATATCGGGTGTTGTGTGTGGTAATCAATCCGCTGAGCAGTGGGGAGAAAAAGCGCGTGAGGTCGATTTTTTCGATCTTAAGGCAGATGTTGAGGCGTTATTGGCATTAGCCGTGAGGCAAAAATTCAGTTTTAATGCCGAGGTACACTCAGCGTTACATCCTGGACAGTCTGCTGTGATTAGAGATGAGAGAGGCATGCTATGTGGATATTTGGGGTTGCTTCATCCTGAGATTACGAAGAAGTTGGCGTTAGAAGGGAATATCTTTCTGTTTGAAATTAGCTACGGTGCGATAGCCAACAGGGCGTTACCCATATTTCATGAGCTCTCCAAGTTTCCTGCAGTACGTCGTGATATTGCCGTCATTGTCGATGAAAGTGTATCCTCACAGAGCATAAGCGATTGTGTGGAATCGACTGCAGGCGGGCTCTTGCAGGAGCTGCAGTTGTTTGATGTGTATCAAGGCAAAGGTGTTGATTCAGGAAGAAAAAGTATCGCAATAGGGTTGACCTTACAGGAATTTTCACGCACTCTAACGGATAGTGAAATTGATGGCGTGATTGTGGGGGTGTTGTCATCACTCAATGAAAACCTCGGGGCTACACTGAGAGAATAAAAATTATGGCGCTAACAAAAGCGGATATGGCAGAGAGATTGTTTGAG
>QIJH01000105.1 GCA_003232725.1 Chromatiaceae bacterium
ATCTTTTGAATCGGCATACCATTTAGAGGTCCAATCCTTAACAATGCCTAGACGAATACCAATTGGATGTACTTTTTGACCCATAGTCTAAGAACTCTCTTATTTATCGCTTACAGTCACAGTAATGTGACTTGTACGTTTTAGAATCTGGTTGCCGCGACCACGAGCACGTGCACGGAAACGTTTCTGTGTTGGCCCTTCATCCACCCAGATGGCACTAATTTTCAACTCATCAACATCAGCACCTTCGTTATGTTCTGCGTTTGCGATTGCAGATTCCAGCACTTTTTTGACGATTCCGGCACCTTTTTTCTGGCTGAACAACAAAGTATTCAGCGCTCTATCAACCGGCAGTCCACGCACCTGGTCAGCAATCAATCTCGCTTTTTGTGCAGAGATCCCGACGTATCTCAGTTTTGAAGCAACTTCCATCTCAAATCACCTATTTAGATTTTCTGTCAGCCACGTGACCTTTAAAGGTACGTGTCAGTGAAAATTCGCCAAGCTTGTGTCCAACCATGTTTTCAGAGATCAGTACCGGTGAGTGCTGACGACCGTTATGAACAGCAATTGTCAGACCGACCATTTCTGGACTAATCATTGAACGGCGAGACCAAGTTTTGATCGGGCGCTTATTATTTGAAGCAATCGCTTCATCCACCTTTTTAACAAGGTGCTGATCAATAAACGGACCTTTTTTAATTGAACGTGGCACTTTATAACCCCTGTCTAGTTCTTTTACTTAAATAGCCGACTTAGCGCGTCTTACGACGTGATCGAACGATCAGCTTATCAGTACGTTTGTTACTGCGAGTTTTATAACCCTTAGTCGGCGTGCCCCATGGGCTTACCGGATGACGACCACCAGAAGTGCGCCCTTCACCACCACCATGCGGATGATCAACCGGGTTCATCGCGACACCGCGAACAGTAGGACGAACACCGCGCCAGCGCTTAGCGCCCGCCTTACCTAATGAACGCAAACCATGCTCAGAGTTGCTGACTTCACCAATCGTTGCACGGCATTCGAGTAGGATCTTACGCATTTCACCTGAACGAAGGCGTAAAATACCGTGATTATTCTCTTTCGCAACTAACTGCGCAGAAGTACCGGCACTACGGGCGACTTGCGCACCTTTTCCAGGCTTAAGTTCCATGCAGTGAATAACACTACCCACTGGAATATCACGCATCGGTAAACAGTTACCTGGCTTAATGGGTGCATCAACACCAGAAACAATCTCTGTACCCGCTTTAACATCTTTTGGTGCGATAATGTAACGACGCTCACCATCGGCATACAGAACCAGTGCAATGTTAGCACTACGATTGGGGTCATATTCAAGGCGTTCAACAACACCCGTGATGCCGTCCTTATTCCGCTTAAAATCGATCATTCTGTAATGTTGCTTATGCCCACCACCTTTGTGGCGAACAGTGATACGGCCATTATTATTACGCCCGGCATTCTTTGATTTACTCTCTAATAAAGGTGCGTGTGGCTTTCCTTTATGTAAATCCGGGTTGACCACCTTGACTAAAAAACGTCTACCGGGTGATGTAGGTTTTGTCTTGACGACTGGCATTATCGTAGTCCTTATTTAACTCTGTGCTTTTTATTCTATCTTTTCAGAGGGGTATGCAGTGTTACTGCGCGCCCATGAAGTCGATGTCGTAGCCTGGCTGAAGTTTCACGTAGGCTTTTTTCCAGTCTGAACGACGACCGATCGTCTTACCAAAACGCTTTTCTTTACCTTTAACATTAGAAACCTGAACAGCATCGACTTTAACCTTGAACATCAGTTCAACAGCCTGTTTGATCTCTGGCTTAGTCGCATCAGAGACCACGCGAAATGCAAATTGCTTATCAGTATCTGCTGCGCGTGCAGTCTTCTCGGAAATATGAGGAGCAAGCAGTACTTTCATCAATCTTTCCTGGTTCATCCTAATCTTTCCTCAATTTTCTTAATCGCATCGACTGTCATTAAGACTTTTTCAAAACGCACTAAACTGACAGGGTCAATTTCAACAGTATCCATCACATCGACTTTATGTAGATTGCGCGAAGCCAGATAAAGGCTCACATCAGGCTCGTTACCGATGATCAAAACTGAGCTTAAACCCAGCGCATCAAGCTTTCCGGCCAACTCTTTGGTCTTCGGTGCTTCCAGTGCAAATTTATCAACGACTATTAAACGATCTTTTCTCGCTAGTTCAGAGAGAATCGAACGCAGCGCCAGCCGATACATCTTTTTATTGATCTTCTGAGAATAGTTTCTAGGTGTCGCTGCAAACGTCACACCACCTGCTCTCCAAATCGGGCTGCGTATTGTACCAGCTCTTGCGCGCCCTGTACCCTTTTGACGCCAGGGTTTTGCACCACCACCACTCACTTGTGAGCGGGTTTTCTGTGCTTTTGTACCAGAACGAGCGCCAGCTAGATGTGCGGTCACCGCTTGATGGATTAATGCCTCGTTATATTGGCAAGCAAATGTCGCATCTGATAATTCAACTGCATTTTTAGATGCTTTACCAGTCGCTGTTGTAAGATTTAATTCCACAGTACTTCCCCTTATCCGCGTATCTTAACTGCAGGATGAACAATCACATCGCCACCCGTAGCGCCAGGAACGGAACCTTTCACCAACAGTAGGTTACGCTCAGCGTCAACACGTACAACTTCCAGGTTCTGCGTGGTGCGTGTAACATTACCCATCTGTCCTGACATCTTTTTGCCTTTAAATACACGTCCCGGGGTTTGATTCTGACCAATAGAACCCGGTGTACGATGAGACAGTGAGTTACCATGTGTCGCATCTTTCATTGCAAAGTGATGACGCTTAACAGTACCGGCAAAACCTTTACCGATACTCGTGCCAGTCACATCAACTTTCTGGCCGGCTTCAAAAATATCAACCTTAATTTCAGATCCTGCCGTGATACCTTCGCCTTCATCGTCATTAAGACGAAATTCCCAAACACCGCGTCCAGCCTCAACACCTGCTTTCGCAAAATGGCCAGCCTGCGGCTTGGTGACTCGTGAAGCGCGTCGCTCACCAGTCGTGATCTGTAAAGCACGATATCCGTCAACCTCAGGCGTTTTAACCTGAGAAACCCGATTCGCTTCCACTTCAATTACGGTCACTGGGATAGATACACCATCTTCTGTGAAGACGCGTGTCATGCCACATTTACGACCGACGATACCAATCGACATTGCTAAAACCTCTATACTGTACGTATTAGTTCAGTTTAATTTGAACATCC
>QIJH01000162.1 GCA_003232725.1 Chromatiaceae bacterium
AAACATAAAAGGCTGAAAGGGATGAAACAGATTCTCAACAGCCAGTCGCGTCAGTAAACGATGCATCCGGGGATTGGGTGTCATCAGGTAGTTATCGAAACCAGCCCTCAACCATGCCTGAAAATTTTTCCAGCCCCAATCTGTATAGATATGGGGTGCCCAGGTAACTGTCAGAGGGTTCATGCCATACTTATACTTGAGAACATGGGCCTGATAAAAGCTGTCTTTACCACCTGAGCCGGGAATCAGGCAATCATAAGACCCATCCGTTTTGCGATAACGATCACATAATTCAATTAATTCATTCTCTCGATCACCCCAGCTTATCTCCTTCTTCTTACTTTCAGCAACGCGGCAGGCATCACAGACACCGTTTTGATCAAAGTTGATGGTCTCTTTTTTGCTTGAAGATGTGTGCTGGAACTCGACAGCAGAGTTCGGTCTTTGATTGGAAATCACGCATTTCCTACAAAACTTGACCTCCGTCGGCAAACCATACTTAGCCTCTAATTTCATTGTTGACTGGTCAAACCTGGTAAAATATTTCTCGCTATTAACCAGCTGATTTTTTCGTTTGTACTGTTCCACTAGAGATAAATCTCCTAACAATTAAGTGTCGTAAAATTTCTTCTTCAATATACCGCTCAAACTCATATTGCGAATCACTTTTATGATTTTCTGTGCAACCCCACCACCATCGTATGGATTCGTGACAATATGTAGATTATGCTGAAACGAATCACTGTAAAGTTTCTTAAATGCAATGAGAATACTATCTGTAGTTGGCCTACAGTCAATCACACTAACAGCCTTTATTCGGCCACGCTGGCGGTCCCCAATATTGATAGTACCAATCTTAAAGCTTGGTGCTTCAATTATTCCACTGGAAGAATTTCCAACAACAGCATCCATATATTGCATAGCAGAAAGATATCGCAACTGTCCCAATGTAGTAAATGCGACTGAGTTATCTGGATGATCTACCACGTACTTATCAATCATCTCATTGATGATTCGACCATCTGTATCTGCATTGGACTTGGTAAAAATAAGATTCGTTTCTTCCAACTCATTCAATACTGTTAAAAGGTTTTTAAATTGAGTTTCAGACGTTGATTTCTCGAGTGTGACTGAATGGAAGGTGATTAGAAGATTATGCTTGCCCAGCTTGAAATCGATAGACTCTTCAAATTTATCTCGTGAGAGTAGTCTCAATCTCCTGATAGCCTCAGTTCCGACTGCGCCCACATTGAAGACCCTGTCAGGTTGCTCACCAAGCTGAATGATGCGGTTTCTGTATTCCTCTGTTGTAGCAAAGTGCAGATGTGACATCTTGGTAATTGAATGACGGAAAGATTCATCAAATGCTCCTTCTGTTGTTTCACCTCCGTGTAGATGCGCAATAGGTATTCTCGCAATAGTAGCCGCGCTTACCGCAGAGAAAATTTCAAAACGATCCCCCAGTACCACCAGGAGATCAGGTTTCAGATCCGCATATGCATCTGCGAAGCCAATCATCCCCAAACCCATTGATTTACTGATCCCAACAGGAGAATCAGAGGAAAGCAGCATCTCCACTTTCCTGTCTATTTGGAACCCATCTTTCTCGATCTGCTGATAGGTCAACCCAAATTCTGGCGAAAGGTGCATTCCAGTGGTGATAATCTGCAACTCCAGATCATCGCCCGCTTCAATCTCTTTCATGAGCCAGTATAGCAGACCATATTCAGCACGCGTGCCTGTCACTACACAGATTTTCCGCCTATCCTGCATTTAGTACCACGCTACTTGGCACATTCACCAATCGCTCAAATAACCATTCTGTATTTGTTAATTCCGACTTCACACATTCTCTGTTCATAATCAGTTTATGCATGGGTGTCCAGGCTGGCCGCGTCATGACACCGTTGGCATTCGTAAACTCCAGCATGGCATCTCGCTGCCCCTTGTCTTTAGTTATCAATACGTTCAACCAATAATTAGCCCTGGCACCTGGTGGCTCTTTTGTGAAGTCTACGCCGTGACCCTCACCCCATTCCTGGTACTGCACAGCTACCTGGCGTTTGTTATCGATAAAATCAGGTAGAGATTCAATTTGAGCCACACCCAGGGCTGCATTCAAGTTGGGCAAGCGGTAATTAAAAGCAGTTTCATCATGTTCGTAAAACCAGGGATGGCTAAGCTTTGCTGTGGTAGTGATGTGCCTGGCATGGTTTGCTATAGCTTCATCATCCGTCAAGATCATCCCTCCACCACCCGTCGTAATAATCTTGTTTCCATTGAAACTAAGCGCAGATACTAATCCAATTTTGCCAGTATGGTGGCCTTTATACAGACTTCCTAGTGACTCGGCAGCATCTTCTACTAGATTTATATTATATCGGGCGCAGATATTATTGAGTTCAGTGAGGCGCGCAGGGAAGCCAAACGTATGCATGGGCACACAAGCACGAATTATACGGCCACTTTTTTTATTCCAACATAGGCCATCATCTCGAAGCTCGGCGTTTTCATCGAGAAAATTTCCAAGGCTCTCTGGTGAAAGCCCTAGTGATGCACGGTCAACATCCACAAAAACTGGTTTAGCGCCACAATAACGAATGGCATTGCAGGTTGCGATAAAAGTTAATGACTGGGTAATTACTTCATCACCAGCTTCCACACCAGCTAGTTTCAGTGCCACATGCAGTGCTGCTGTACCATTCACTGTCGCAATCGCATATTTTGCACCGGTAAAGTCAGCAATCTTTTGCTCGAATTCATCAACATAGGCACCGACACTGGAAACATAGGTGGAGTCGATTGTGTCCAATAGGTACTGCTTTTCGTTTCCAATAAAATACGGACGATGAAGAGGTATAAAGTCGCTTGTACTGTATAGCTCCCTTACAAAGCGGACAAAATCATCAAACATTATATATTTCTGATTTGTAGGATTTAAGGTTCTCTGGCTGTAATATCCAGTCAATTGTTAACTGCAAACCCTCTCTGATATCAACCTCAGGTACGAAACCGGTCATCTGATTGATTTTTGTATTATCGCACCAGAGTCGAAACACCTCAGACTTCTCAGGGCGAATACGTTGTTGATCTATAACAAACTCAACATCACTACCCATCAATTCTCTAATTAAATTAAGTGTGTCACCAATACTTATTTCAGAGTTCGATCCTATGTTTACCGTTTCACCGATAGCCGCTTCACACTCGGCCAGTGCGATGAAGCCCCTGCAGGTATCTTCGACATAATTGAAATC
>QIJH01000034.1 GCA_003232725.1 Chromatiaceae bacterium
CATGATCGCAGTCAATTCGAGATCAGCGCCGTATCATTTGGCTCACCAGATTCAAGCCCGATGCGACAACGTTTAATAAACGCCTTCGATCACTTTTATGACGTGGATGAGATGAGCGATCTTGCAATTGCCGAGTTAATAGCGAGCAAAGGCACTCATATTGTTATCGATTTAATGGGGCATACTCAGGGTGCCAGACCCGCTATCCTGGCATTTCGTCCCGCCCCCATTCAAATCAATTACCTTGGGTATATTGGCACAAGCGGCGCAGACTTTATCGACTATATTATCGTCGATGAATTTAGCGTTCCAGCCGACCAACAACCTTTTTTTGATGAACAGCTGATCCACCTTCCATGCTATATGGTCACGGATACCAAACGCGAAATCAGCAGCGAGGCAGTTGTCTTTTGCTCGTTCAACAATACTTATAAAATCACACCGCAAATTTTTGACATCTGGATGCAATGCCTGCATCAGGTTCCGAAGAGTGTTTTATGGCTCGTTGATGAAGGGCCAGAACTACGTAAAAATCTTTGCAGCGAAGCAGAGTCCCGCGGCATGGATCCAGCACGACTAATATTTGCGCCTCGCGTTGATGCTGCCCAGCATCTGGCACGAATGCGACTGGCAGATCTATTTTTAGATACGCCAGTCTACAACGCCGGTACTACCGCATGCGATGCCCTGTGGCTTGGCTTACCGGTAATCACCTGCCCAGGAAAAACATTTGTTTCACGTATGTGTGGTGGGTTATTACATGCGGCTGGCGTTCCAGAACTAGTGGTCGGCTCACTAGAAAACTATAAATCTCTGGCTGTTTATTTAGCCTTAACCCCTGAAGCGTTAACGGCATTAAAACACAAGCTCGTTGCTAACCAGTCTAATGCACCATTATTTAACCCAACATCATTTTGTAATCACTTTGAAGCTGCGCTAACCACCACATGGAACCATTGGCGCGCATCACTTGATAATAATGCCGCCAAGGTTGAAACGACAGCCACAGTGACCTCCCTTGAGAAAATAGCCATATCACCACAACAAACAACTAAAATAGCGTTCGAAACGCTCTCAAAGCCCAGCCGTGCTTACATCGCTAATCGTTTATCACAGGCAATGGCACTACATCAACAGCATAAAATTGATGAAGCGGCCAATATCCATCGTGAAATACTCACCCTGCAACCTGACAATATTGATGCCCTTCACCTACTGGGTCTTTTCCATGCCCATCACCACGACTACCACAAAGCAATTGAACACTATGACCAGGCACTCGCTTATGACCCAACATTTGCAGGAGCCTATCACAACAAGGGCGCTGCGCTAAGCCAGGCAGGCGAGCCAAAAAAGGCCATTAAGTGCTTTAAACAGGCGATAAAAATCACGCCCAACAATCCAGACACCCACGCCAATCTGGCTAATCTCTTAAGTGCACAAGGTTTGCATAAAGAGGCGATCAAGCACTATAAAAAGGTCATTAAGCTTAATCCTCAGTCGCTAGCCACATATGTCAAACTTGGTTATGAGTTCAACACCCTCAAACAACCTTTAGATGCCGAGTTATACCTTAAAAAGGCTGTCGTACTTGAACCGAACTATCCCAAGGCATTTGATAATTTATGCATGACCGTTAGGTCGATGTGCGACTGGAGTCGTTATGGTTATTATCAAAATGAAGTCTTAGCGCGCTTCACAAAACTAGACACATCACTACCTTTCTATCTGTTGCCATGGATTGATGATGCGAAAATCCAGTTCCAATGCGCAAAAAATTATGCGGAAAACAGCCTGATTCCGGATGTCTCACCAATCAATGCCCAGCCGACGATCACAACAGATCGAATTAACATTGGCTATCTCTCTAAAGACTTTCGAAACCATGTAGTATCACAACTGACCATTGAGCTATTTGAGTTACATAATCGTGACAAGTTTGAATTATTTGCCTTTGCACTAGGCAGCGATGATGACAGTCTCATAAGAAAAAAGTTAAAAAAATCCTTTGATCATTTTATAGAAGTTGGGCACCTTAGTGAAAATGAAGTTGCTCATGAAATCGCAGCACACAACATTCACATTCTGGTGGATTTAGGCGGCTATGCGATAGCGGCACAACCACGTATTCTTGCCATGCGACCGGCACCCATTCAGATCAATTATCTGGGTTATATCGCAACCATGGGGGCAAGCTTCATGGACTACATTGTAGTCGATGATTTTAGTGTTCCAACTGAATTGCAACCTTTTTTTGCTGAGCAATTAATGTCCCTACCCTCTTATATGACGCATGACAGACAACGTTCTGTTTCTGACCATACACCCTCACGTAAAGAGGCTGGTTTACCCGAGCAAGGCTTTATTTTTTGCTGCTTTAATAATACCTATAAAATCACCCCCGATGTTTTTGATATCTGGATGCGCTGTCTGGATAAGGTCCCTAAGAGTATTTTATGGCTTGTTGATGAGAGTACTACCCTCAAAAAAAACCTGTGCCGTGAAGCAAAACTACGTGGGATTAGTCCCAAGCGATTAATATTTGCGCCACGTTTAAAGGCTGAAGAGTATATGGCCAGATTACGCCTGGCAGACCTTTTCCTCGACACATTAATCTACAATGCAGGTGCAACCGCTTGTGATGCGCTATGGATGGGGCTACCCGTGCTCACCTGCCCTGGCAATACTTTCGTTTCACGCATGGGCGGCGGTCTTGCCCATGCAGCAGGCATACCTGAACTCGTTGTTCATTCGCTTGAGGAGTATGAGGCCCTTGCCGTCAAGCTCGCCAATGAGCCAGCATTATTGCAAACGTTTAGTGACAGACTCAACAACACAAAAGAAAGCAGCTTATTATTTGATAACCAAAATTTTTGTAATAATTTTGAGGCAGCACTGATAAAGGCCTGGAAAAAATGGTGCCTTGAAAATAACACCACCACGCAAACAGATGCGAATTCGTCTGATAACAGCCAGCTTAAGTCAATGCTTGAAAAAAGCATTGCACTGCATCAGAAAGGAGAACGCCAAGCTGCGGAATCTGGCTATCAGGAAATTTTAAAGCTAAAACCAAATGAAGCAGATGCACTGCACCTACTGGGAGTCGTTAATGCACAAAAAGGTAATATCGATAATGCCATTAAACGCTACCGACAGGCCATTAAAGCCAAACCGTCTCTGTTTGCGGCCTACAATAATTTAGGCATTGCGCTGTGCAGCGTGCAAAAACCACATGAAGCAGCAGAAAACTTTCGCAAAGCGATTGAACTCAGCCCCTCAAATATCGATGCTTACTATAACCTTGGCAATTGCCTCTATGGCCTGCAGCAGTATGAAGCCGCGGTATCAAACTATCAACAAGCGCTGAAAATCAACCCCAACCATCCTAATGCGCAGCGTAATATGAATGCAAGCCTGAAAAAATTGGGGCGCTAATCCGTGACAGAATGCCCCGCTAATAGTGATTCGAGCGCCGCCT
>QIJH01000109.1 GCA_003232725.1 Chromatiaceae bacterium
ATACCCTGGCCGACGTCGCGATGGACTTCTACGAACGAGACTTAAGACCAGGCCTCAGCGATGAAGTGCCTCCTTCCGGGCTTGACGATGCACCCCATCAACACATGACCACCTATACTGTCGCTTTTGGTGTCACTGGCCAGCTAGATCCTGGCGATATCAAAACACCCGGCGACCCCTCCGACTCAGATCCATCGGACGCTGGATTCAACTGGCCTGACCCCAGTCTCAACGACGCAAGCAAGATCGATGACCTGTGGCACACCGCTTTTAACGGCCGTGGTAATTTCTTCAGTGCGCAAAACCCCAATGATCTGGCGGCCTCGATCCTGGCGGCTGTGGTTAGCGCCGCCAAAGGCTCCAGTTCTGCATCGGCAGTGGCCTTCAACACCTCCTCGCTCGATACCGGTTCAACGATCTATCAAGCACTCTTCAACCCTGCGGATAACTGGAAGGGTGAACTGATCGCCACCGCAATCAATCTTGATGGTTCGCTCGCTTCCAGCCCGAAATGGAATGCTGGTGACCAGCTCAATGCTCAGTCTTACAGCTTGCGCCAAATCATTACCTACAAAAAAGACCTGGTCACCCCCGCAAACTCAGACGGCATTGCCTTTAAGACATTGACCAACCTGTCGCCCGAGCAGCAGGCAGATCTAAACAGAGGTCCTTCCGCCGCCGATAGCAATGGCCAGGCACGGCTCGACTACATCCGAGGTGCTCGTACCAACGAATCCACCCTCTTAGAGTTCCGTGATCGCACCAATGTGCTGGGCGACCTGATTCATTCGAGCCCGGTATTTGTTGGCAAACCACGCGCCAACTATCCCGATACAGCCCCTTTTCCAACCGGCACTGGCAAGCTCTATTCTGAATTCAAGGCGACCCATGAAACCCGCAACGGCATTATCTATATCGGTGCCAATGATGGCATGCTGCACGGCTTCGATGAAAATACGGGTGACGAGGTTTTCGCCTATATCCCCAATGCACTCTTCTCTGACAACGCTAATGAAGGGCTGCATTACCTCACCGACCCAGCCTATGCTCATCGTTATTATGTGGATCTCAGCCCGGCGATCGCCGATGCCTATATCAATTCAGAGTGGCGTACCATACTCGTCGGTGGATTGCGAGCGGGTGGTCGTGGCCTCTTTGCGCTTGATGTCACCGACCCCACAATACTCGCCTCGTCCGAAGCGAACGCGGCATCAATTGTACAATGGGAATTCACCAACGATGATGACTCTGATCTTGGTTACACCATGAGCAAGCCTGTTATCGCCAAGATGGCCAACGGCAGATGGGCCGCTATCGTCAGTAACGGCTACAATAGTATCGGTGGTGATGGTCGCGCCAAACTCTTTATCATCTATCTGGATGGCGGACAAGATGGCGTCTGGACACTCGGCACCGATTACATCAAAATCGACACCGGCGTCGGCTCACTGACCACACCCAACGGTCTTTCCGCACCGATCGCCATCGACACCACTAATGATCGCCTTGCTGACCGTGTCTATGCCGGTGACCTCTTCGGCAACCTGTGGGTCTTTGACCTGACGGACACATCAACCAGCAGCCCCGACTGGAAGGTCGCCTACCAACAGGGAACCATACCAAAACCGCTCTTTATTGCCAAAGATGACAGTAATAACCTGCAATCGATCACATCAAGGCCGATCATCACGCGGCAGCGCGAGGTAAATACCTCTGCAAGCAATGCCCCCAATTTAATGGTCTTCTTTGGTAGTGGCCAATATATCGTTGCTGGTGACAAAACCAGTACTGACACGCAGACCTTCTATGGCGTATGGGACCACGGCACCGATGAACTGGAACGTGGTGACCTGCTTGAGCAGGAACTGAACAGTACCAGTTCCAGTGCCAATAACCGCGTTATGACTAATCATCCCATCAATTACGCGACGACTCATAAAGGGTGGTATTTCGATTTACCAACCGCTGGTGAGCGTGTCACGGTTAACCCGCTCGTACGCGGTGAACTGCTCATATTCGCAACTCTGATCCCTGGCTCGCAACTCTGCCGACCGGAGGGAGACGGCTGGGTGATGATCNNCATTTTCGACGTCAATATGGATGGCGTCATTGATGATAGAGACAGAATCGACGGCAATGTGGTCGGCGGCTTCAGAGTAGGCGGCGGCATCCCAGGAGGACTGGGGGTCATTGGCAATCTTTTGATGGTAACAGATGACGAAGGCAATCTGACATCGACAGCACTCAATTTCGGCCCCTCAGGTAACAGCGGGCGTCTCTCGTGGCAAGAAATCTTGCGTTAGCAATCAGTCACCACTTTCATTTATGCACTATAAAATATGGAGCTATCATCATGAAACATTCTCTAATTCAGGTTAAAGGACTGGCATGGAGCATATCCAAAGAGCGAAGTGCCCTGCGGGTGCTAACAACTCTGCAGATGTATTTCACCTTTGGGGTCGTACTAATGCTGCTATCCCTCTCAGTCTCGGCTTCTACTCTGCCCGAGTATTACCCGGATGAATTTCCCGCAACAGGAACGATTGACCGTATCGATATCAAGCGTGGCGAAATTGGCATCAATGACAGCCTGTTCAAAATATCAAACAACGTTAAGGTCCATAACCTGAATACTGAATTCAGCACGGTACAGACTCTTCGTGCTCGAATGAAGATAGGTTTCTTAGTGATCTCAATTAATGGAAAGCCGCTCGTTAGCGAAATATGGGTCTTGCCCAACAACTATTTTCATAACCGCAACACTGAATAGTGACAATGAGTTGAGGCAAGCGGTGCTCAGAGACATCATGGAAAATATCCAGCGGCTAAGATCTGGGTATTTTCCAATAACGACAATGTGCCCAGTCCTGCTCTAATCAAATAACAAGTCATAGACCATAAAATAATTTACTCACATCTGGAGGCTCCAAAGTGAATTTCAAGCTGACCAAAAAAAGATCCGCTGGCTTTTCCCTGATTGAACTAATGATTGTCGTCGGCATTACCGGCATTCTGGGAGCGATCGCCTTTCCATCATATATACACTACGTAACTGAAGCAAAACGCTCTGATGGTCCAATCGCATTAATGAACGCCGCACAAAATCTGGAACGCTGCTTTAGCCAAACCAATGCATACAACCACGCAGATTGCGCGTTCGCGGTTACTTCGCCTGAAGGTCACTACGCTATCACCATCGCAAGGACCCCAACCACATTCACCTTAACAGCGACACCACAAGCAGCAACACATACCGATCTGATATGCGCCAACTTAACGTTGACACACACGGGTGTTCAAGGTGAATCCGGCACCGGTACCGTTGCCGACTGCTGGTAATTAAATAGATTAAGTTCTTTGCAAGGCGCGGGGCAGAGAAAATACAATATTCTCCTCGCGGCCTTTAATATTTTTAACATGCTCAACACCGGATGCTTTTAAATAAGCAATCACCTCTTCAACCAGCACCTCAGGCACAGAGGCACCCGCAGTAACACCAACAGTGCTGGCATCCACCAACCATGCCGCATCAACTTCATTCGCATTATCAATTAAGTAAGCATTTGCCCCTTGCCGCTCAGCCATCTCTCGCAGACGATTTGAATTAGAGCTGCTACATGACCCCACGACCAGAATCAGATCACACTGCTCTGCCAATGCCTTCACAGCATCCTGCCTATTTTGCGTGGCATAACAGATATCATCTCGCTTTGGCCCTTTGATGTTGGGAAAACGTTTTTGCAACGCCTCAATCACCACTGCTGTATCGTCCATCGACAGAGTCGTCTGCGTTACAAAAGATAATTTATCTGGATTCTTCACCACCAGTTTTTCAACATCATCGACTGATTCAACCAGATACATACCACCCGCTGGGTTTTTATACTGCCCCAGCGTCCCTTCTACTTCAGGATGCCCCGCATGGCCAATCAAAATACACTCCTGACCATCACGCTCATACCGCACAACTTCAAGATGCACTTTCGTTACCAATGGGCAGGTCGCGTCAAAAACACGCAGACCACGTTCGCTAGCCTCGGCACGTACTGCCTTCGAAACGCCATGCGCACTAAAGATCAATGTAGCATTATCCGGCACCTCTGAAATCTCTTCGATAAAAACGGCCCCTTTTTCACGCAGTCCTTCTACCACAAACTTATTATGCACCACCTCATGCCGCACATAGATAGGGCGTCCAAACTGCTCAAGCACTCGCTCAACGATTTCAATCGCACGTTCCACTCCCGCGCAAAAACCACGTGGGTTAGCCAACAAAACCTGACCTGTTTTAATTTTGTTCATCTCTATTTCTTTTCTATTTGTGTTTGATCTTCTTTATGGAACAGTGCATCAATAATCAGCAATACGGCACCAATACAGATCGCCGAATCAGCCACATTAAAAGCGGGCCAGTGCCATTCGCCATAATAGACATCGATAAAGTCAACGACGTAACCAAGCGCGATACGATCCCACACATTACCAATGGCACCACCCAACACCAGAGACAACGCCACAGCAAGCCGCAGTTCATTTTGTTTAAGACGGGTTATCCACACCACAATGACGATACTCACAACAATCGCTATCACTGTGAAAAACCAGCGCTGCCAACCACCCGCATCACTCAGAAAACTAAATGCTGCACCCGAATTATGGGCCAGTACCAGGTTTAATGAAGGAAGAACCGGGATCGATTGATACAGGTGTAACGAATCCGTCACCATGTACTTAGTCACTTGATCAAGCACGATCACCACCACAGAAAGCCATAGCCACTTCAACATAGTCTCACCTGATCCTTAAGCAAACCGACGTGATTCACCATCACCATCGACATTATCAACACAGCGCCCGCACAATTCAGGATGCTCACTATTCACACCAACATCTTCACGGTGATGCCAGCAACGATCGCACTTAGCATGTTCACACGCCTTAACCACCAGCCATAATGCAGGCTGATCTTTTTGTGTTACCTCTACTGCTTCCGCTGGTTTTTCGCGAATGCTATATATTCGGGCATAAGAGGTGATTAACACAAAGCGAAGTTCATCATCGAATTTTGACAACAGTGCCAGCAACGCATCATCACAGTAGAGATCAACCTCTGCATCAAGCGCCGAACCGATACCACCACTTGAGCGCAGCCCCTCTAACGCTTTAGAGACAGACTCGCGTACCGTGATGATCGTCGCCCACTCATCCTGGCTAAATTGCTGACCGCTTGTTTCCGGAAATTCATACAGGGTTTCAAGGAAGACCG
>QIJH01000187.1 GCA_003232725.1 Chromatiaceae bacterium
CCACCCTGCGCGCCATCACGCCCCAGTGAATAGATATCAATCACGCCATTTTGCCCTGGGTTAAGGTAAAAATAGGCGTTATCCCACGGGTCTGTCGGCAGACGTGGTAACTCTTTGCCTGCCAATGCCTCCAGCCCTTCATCGGTACCGGGATAGTCATGGTTTTCAAGTTTATACATATTCAATGCGCCTTCAATCGCACGCACGTCGGACTTGGCCTTGGTGATCTTCGCCTGCCCCGGTTTATCCATAATATTAGGCACCACAAACGACGCAAGTATACCGAGGATAACAATCACCACCAGTACTTCAATCAGGGTAAAACCACGCGCGGCCTTGCGCCTGTTGTCTCTTGATATTTTCATCTAAGCCTTCCTGTCTCTCTTTAACTATGTTCTTTAATTAGGTTCGAAGCACTGCGCGATTAAATCATTAACTCATTCATGTTAAAGATTGGTAACAGAATGGCGAGAATGATCAGCATGACAGCACCGCCCATCACCAGAATGATTATCGGCCCAAATACACCCATGACTATCTTCATGACCGCATTGAGTTCGAGCTCCTGACTATCGGCTGCACGCGCCAGCATCTCATCAAGTTTACCGCTACTCTCGCCACTAGCGATCAGATGGATTGTCATCGGCGGGAAATAACCACTCTGCTCCAGTGCCTTGTGCATACTAGCACCTTCGCTCACATGTTTTGCCGCCATCTCCACCGCACTGCGCATCGGAATATTGGAAACGACCTGCTCCGCAATGCGCAACGCCTCTAGCACCGGCACACCACTCTGGCTCAAAATACTAAGCGTGCGTGCAAAACGTGCCGCATTGGCCCCGCGCACCAGTTTAGAGATCAGCGGTATCTTCAGCTGTAAATGATGAGACCAACGCTTCGGTCCCGGCTTGCGCAAAACTGCCTTCATTATAACAAACAGCACCACTATCACAGCCAATAACAGCAGGCCAGATTCACGAATAAAATCACTGGTGGCAATCATGACCACCGTCAACGTTGGCAGCTCCTGCCCCATATCATCAAACACCTTGACGACTTCTGGCACCACAAACGCAAGCAACAAACTCACCACGAGAATCGACACCACCACTAACACCACCGGATAAATCAACGCTTGCATTATTTCCTGACGCATTTGCTGACGTGTCTCTGTGTAGTCGGCAAGTCGATCCAGCACCACATCGAGATGGCCCGACTGCTCACCCGCCGCCACCGTGGCGCGATAGAGGTCGGTGAAGACATGCGGGAAATCACCCAGCGCGGTCGCCAACGTATGACCTTCCATCACTTTAGAACGCACCCCGACCAGCATACTTTTGATACGAGGTTTTTCGCACTGTTGTGACACTGCGCGCAGTGCCTCTTCGATTGGCAGGCCAGATTGCACCAGCGTCGAGAGCTGGCGAGTAATCAGCGCAAGGTCAGTAGCGTTGACACCACGTTGGAATGAAGCAGGGCGTCCGTCCGAGCGCTTTTCTCGCGGCACTACTGCAACAACGTCAAGCGGTGCCATCCCCTGATCACGTAACTGCTGGCGCACCTGGCGCGCGGTATCGCCTTCGAGCACCCCTTTGCGCTCACGGCCGCCACGATCAAGCGCTTTGTATTCAAAAGCTGCCACGAGCTATTTGCACCTACTCTTCATAGGTAACGCGCAGCACCTCTTCGAGCGAGGTCTCAGCAGAAAGCACGCGGCGAATCCCATCCTGAAAAATACTGTTCGTTCTGCCGCGTGCATGCTGTTCAAGCTGTTGCTCTGCCGCGCCATCATGAATCATGGTACGCGTCTTCTCATCCACATCAACCAGCTCAAAAATCCCCATCCGACCACGATAGCCATTGAAGTTACATTTTTTACACCCTTCTGGCGCATACAGCGTTGGTGCAGACTGGTGCGAAACACCCAACCGTTCGCAATCTTTTTGCCCCGCTGGATAAGGCCGCTTGCAGTCAGGGCAGAGCTTTCTTACCAACCGTTGCGCCAGTATACCGATCAAACTGGAGGCGATTAAAAAAGGTTCCACCCCCATATCACGCAGGCGGGTCACCGCACCAATGGCAGTATTGGTATGCAGCGTCGATAACACCAGGTGACCGGTCAAACTCGCTTGAACTGCAATCTCAGCGGTCTCCAGATCTCGAATCTCACCCACCATCACCACATCCGGATCCTGTCGCAAAATAGCGCGTAAGCCACGCGAAAAAGACATATCGACCTTTGACTGCACCTGCGTCTGACTGACGCCATCAAGGTAATATTCGATCGGGTCTTCGACCGTCATAATATTGCGATCTTTATTGTTGAGGCGCGTTAGCACCGCATAAAGCGTGGTCGTTTTACCCGAGCCGGTAGGGCCTGTGACCAAAATAATTCCGTGCGGCTTATGGATGATGCCGTTCATGATATCTCGCTCATTTGGCTCCATGCCGAGATGATCAAGATCGAGACTGCCGGCCTGTTTATCAAGCAGGCGCAACACCACTCGCTCACCATGGCCGGATGGCAAGGTCGAGACACGGACATCAACCGAGCGCCCAGCGATACGCAATGAGATACGGCCATCCTGTGGCAGACGTTTTTCGGCGATATCAAGCTTGGCCATCACCTTCACCCGCGACACTAGCAATGGCGCAATCACGCGTGCCGGTTCCAGCACTTCACGCAAGATACCATCGACACGGAAGCGCACCACCATGCGACTTTCATAGGGTTCAATATGGATATCGGATGCACCCTCTTTAATCGCCTCGGTTAGCAACGCATTAATCAGACGGATGATCGGCGCGTCGTCCTGTGTCTCTAGCAAATCTTCCGGTTCCGGCATCGCCTGCGCGATGCTAGAGAGATCCAGTTCATCACCAAGATCACCCATCGACTGCATCGTATTGGAGCCATCACTGGCATAGGATTTCTGAATCAAGGTATCGAAATCTTCGGCATCGATCAGCGCTTCAACTTTCAGCGGCAGCCCAAGAAAGCGACGCGTTTCTGCCAACGCCTGAGCCGTTACATTTTCGCGGCAACGCAGCAACGCGCGGTCATGGCCAATGTCGCTCACCAAAACGCCGTGACGCTTGGCAAAAGCAAAGGACGGGCGTTGCACTGCGGCGATTTCGAGGTC
>QIJH01000015.1 GCA_003232725.1 Chromatiaceae bacterium
GCAATCTGATTTAAAAGAAATAGGAAGCCAAGGTGTGGTGTCTGAGGTATTAGCAGGAAAAAGGTCGTTGAATCTTGAGCAGATAAAAAAGATCAGCAACAAATTTCATGTTTCACCGCTGGTGTTTATTTAAAATGAATGGTGTCAGTGGGGAAATGCATAATCGGATAGCCGGGGGTTTTTCTTCCCCAGCTTCCACAACATCCTGCTTGCGGGGTTCGCACAGGGCGTTTCACTTAGCGTGATGAAGTGCAATCCATCCATCACGTAGTGACTAGGTCATATTCCATAGCATCAAACTAGTAAATCGTCATGATTTCATATTCCATTGTCAGGTCATTTTGCAGGCGACCAGATGAACGCCCTTCGGGATTAAGTTCAAGCCTGCCCATCAGAACAGCGCCGAGTGGTGATTGCGGTGTGATGATCGTGACATCATTACCTTCAAATACAAACGCCACTCCCCCCGCATCAACCCCAGGCCATACCCAGCGCACCACACCATGTTGATCTTTCAGCTCGACCAGCGATGATATCGTCACCGTTGTTGCTTGATCACTTAACGATTCAGGCGCAATCGCCTGATAGAGACGCAGTGCTGCCTCAATCTCCGCTGCACGTTTTGCCTGCCCATGCGCAAGATATGACGCCTCCAAACCACGTGTATCATATTTGTTTTCCGCGACACTTTCACCGTGCGTTGCACTCTCATGCGCCACTTTTACGGCTGCTTGCAACCCATCCAGGTTTCGTTGTAACGCAACAATAATCTGCTGCAGCGCCGCTGATTTATTCATTTATCATCGCGTTACCTGACGGCCACTCACTAAAAGGATAAGGCTGGATTTCACTATTAAAGGTCAAAAACAGCATGACCTGATAAGTGTAACGGCTGAGGGATTTCCCAAAGGCCAGCAGCTGATTATTTGGCGCACCCGTCATGAGTACCAAAAAGAACTGCAGCGCCACCACTGAAAACGTGACGAACTTTACTACCCCGATTAAAAATGCGAACAGCAACATATACAGACCACGTCTCCAGATAGTGCCTCTGTTACAGCTCACTTCACTACTGTCGCTATTCATTAGCAAATACTCCCGTTTGATCAGCATAATTCTTCATAATGACTTACTCTAGCACCTTACTGCGCAACTCTTTTGTTCGGCTGCGGCGCGTCTTGCTATCCATTCGCCGCGCCTGCGACCCTTTTGTGGGACGGGTCGGTCGCCTTGTTTTCTGCACCACCGAGACTGATTTAATCAACGCCTGCAGACGCGCCAATGCATCTCCACGGTTTTTCTCCTGCGTGCGAAATTGCTGCGCTTTGATCACAATCACCCCCTCTTTCGCAACACGGCGATCTTTCAGGCTTAACAGCCGCTCTTTATAAAACTGGGGAAGTGATGATGCGTTGATATCAAAACGCAGATGGATCGCAGATGAGGTTTTATTCACATTCTGACCGCCGGCACCCTGCGCTCGAATCGCAGACAATTCGATTTCATCAACAGGAATAGAGACATTGTGGGAGATAATTAACACAGTACCGTGATTATACGCGGGATGAGTGCAGATGTGGTGCTGGATTATCCCCTCCAGCAGCCTGTCTCAGCGACTAAACGAATGAACCATCAATTGATGGCATTGCATGGCTGACTAACATAACTCACCTTTCTCCGCCACCCAGCGTAACAGTATCAGACGATACCTGCACCTCGATCACTTCCATGCAGATCGTATCCATCTCAACCAGCGCCAACAAAGTCACTAGTGAGGCCTTGTCAGCCATCAACTCATTTGAAGCATGGGCATTCTTGACGCTGTCCCAGTAGTAGACATCAACCCAGCGACCTTGAGAGTCTTTACCTGCCGACTGGTACAGAAACCCAGGTAAGGTTTTAAGGTCCGGTACCATAGCGGCCAGTGCCACCACCATCTCTTCATCAGTCACTCCTGACTTTGCTTTCCAGCTAACAATTTCAATCACAGACATATTCATACTCCATTATTTGCTTTATTTTCAAAAAGTCTATGATATAGCGCCTCCGAAACAGGGACAATGAGGTAAATTTAGCATAGACTAATCTCAAAACAGAATGAATAAAAATAGAGACAATATCCTTTATGGATGCATTTAATCGCGCACTACTGTTTAAACAAGTCGTTGAGCAGGGCTCACTGGCGGCCGCTGCACGCGCGATGTCGATCAATCCATCCGTAGTCAGCAAGCGCCTCGCAGAGCTAGAGCAACAATTAGGCGTACAATTACTACGGCGCACCACTCGGCGCATCGCCCTGACAGAGGCCGGCGACAGATTCTACCAACAGATACGCCCACTCAGTAGCCAATGGCAAACCCTGCTGGACGAAACCAGCAATTTGGGCAAAACCCCCAAAGGCAAATTATCCATTGCGGCACCACAACCACTATTGAGCCGTATGTTACTGCCGCAAGTGATACAGTTTAAAAACCGACACAGCGGTATCGATGTATTGCTACAGGCCATTGCCTACGAACAACTACCCTTGTTTAACGCAGATATCTCTATCTGTCGAAAATTAGAAACCTTTGACTCCAGCACAACAATCGGTGTGCCGCTGTGCGATTATCGCAACCGCCTGTTTGCATCCCCAACATACCTCGCCAAACATGGCATACCTGATGCAATCGCGACCTTATCGCAACATCAATGCCTCGCCTATGGGACAGAACAAGATATGACCTGGACATTTGAACACGCGGATTTTAGTCATAAGTCCGTCACTATTACTAATGCCCTGCCGTCAGACAATACCGAAGTGCTCATCAACGCCGCCGTGCTAGGACAAGGCATTGTATACATCCCTGCCCTGCTCATTACCGCAGAGTTAAGGCGCTCTGAATTAACCCCTCTTTTAACCGACCGGCAGAGTCAAATATTCCAGGCATGGGCTTATTTTCAGAAGATGGACTACATACCGCAAAAATTGAGAGTATTTGTAGACTACTTAAAAACAAGTTACTCGAAAACTTAAAACCAGTCGTACTCAGTCATACGAAGGAGAGTGATCGCCAATGGACATGGCCATGGCCATAATCGTGTCGACCATCTTAAATGCGTTTCGACTATTGGTAAAAATAATCACCGCCACACCTTCAACGTTAGCAGAAACAGGGAATCCATCTTAGTGAAAACCATTAGTTTATTGAATTCAATTTATATTTTTGTATTTTTTGAAGTGGATATATGAATAAACCATAAAACAAGCACGCCGTCATCCCGGGCACAAAAATGCCGTGGAGGACTGTCCGACTCTACTACGTTTGTTAGGTTGCATTTATCTGTAACTTTTCCACTTCACGCAAATTTACATTTTTCTTGGCACGCCATAGATTATAAGAGTCCTGCATTGATAACCAACTTTCTGGAGAGCGCCCTAGCGTTTTAGAAAGCCTCAATGCCATTTCCGGAGATACGTTGTTTTCACCTTTGATTAGGCGATTAAATGTGGAAGGGGAAACCTTCAATTTTTCTGCTACCTTGCGAGAGCTAATATCAAAAGGTGATAAGTATACTTCCTTAATGAATTCGCCCGGATGGGGCGGACTGTGCATAGTCATTAGTGATAATCCTCATAATTAACTAGATGGACATTCCCATTTTCAAACTTAAACGTGACTCGCCAGTTACCACTAACAGAAACTGACCACACTCCCTTAAGCTTTCCCTTTAGTAGATGAAGCTTGAAACCCGGAACATCCATATCTTCAATTTCATATGACGAATCCAAGGCTGCCAATATCATTCGAAGTCTTTTCTTATGCTTACTCTGAATCCCAACAGCACTTCCGGACTCATAAAACTTCTGAAGTCCCTTGTGTTTAAACGATTTGACCATACAGCAACTATAGCATAATGCGCATCACGCAACAATAATAGCGTAACTCTATGATTTCATAAGCCTAACGCCTCTCTCGCATCAGTGGGCACAACAGACAAATAGCAGGCAAATAGGGCATCCATCATAAGAGTATTTTATTATGGCTGTCCGACTAATTCTTATGATTGAATAATAAAAGGCTGCCAGGGTGTAGGTTTGACGTTATTGTTTATGATTTAAGCGATCTGCTGCTTGATGAATTCTTCATGAGAGCGCCAATGGGATTGCACTAAAACACCATTGACATGACTAATCGTAACGATTTTTTTATTCTCCCGACAAGCCTCAATCAGACTACCATAGCACAAGTTTCGACACAGCCTTAAGTTGCCCTGTGCGGAGCGTATGATGAGTTCCGTTGCGGCGCTATCAAAGGTGTTGATCCCCATCTTGACCGCTTCTAGCTCTTTAGCGATATCAACTAAACAAGACACGCATCATAAAGATTGAAAATATATCTGTCTAGTTATAAGTTCTACCATAGGAGTTTTAAACTATTCACTGTTGCTTGCTATTGATGGGTTATATATATCAATATTGATATTGATATTTACAAGTATGCTAATTTCAATATTTTATACTGTTTTTCTTCAAATAAGATATAGTAGCAAAGCTACCTCAGTTTCAGTAAAAGAGACCTAACAAACAAGGATAAGTCGCGCGGCTGAGCCGCGACTTTATCATCTGGTTGAACAAGCCCGCCCAGTTGTTTTTACTTATCTATAGCAAATATCGAATTTTTGATTTTGAAGAATGGTGCCACCCTTGTGGATGGCACTGAATCTTAAGCAAACGTATCCCTCGCCCTGATCAGGCGATTTTTTAAAC
>QIJH01000055.1 GCA_003232725.1 Chromatiaceae bacterium
CCTCACTGCCGCTGATTCTATATGCGGTAATCGTGCAACAAATGGGCATCGGTGAACCACTCACCATTGATGAACTCTTCCTCGCAGGCATTATCCCCGGACTATTGATGCTACTCATGCTCTCTGCCTGGAGCATGTGGCAAAACCGCGCACTACCAACCCACACTGCGGACTGGCAGGAGGTCAAAGGCGCCCTGTTCGAATCACGCTGGGAGATCCCACTGCCATTTATCGTACTCGGCGGTATCTATAGTGGTTACTTCGCCGTCTCTGAAGCAGCGGCCGTCACAGCCCTTTATGTATTAATTGTGGAGGTATTTATCTATCGAGAGATTCCGCTGCGGAAACTACCGCAGATCATGCGCAGCTCAATGATCTTAGTTGGCGCATTACTAATTATTCTCGGCCTGTCACTCGCATCAACCAACTACATGATTGATGCCGACATACCGACAAAAATGTTCGAATTCGTCAAACAACATGTCGA
This sequence comes from Chromatiaceae bacterium, assembly GCA_003232725.1. GTDB lineage: Bacteria > Pseudomonadota > Gammaproteobacteria > SZUA-140 > SZUA-140 > SZUA-76. The sequence continues at coordinate 488 of QIJH01000055.1, forward strand.
CAGTCCACTGATGTTCCTCATATTGCTCAATATCTTCCTGCTACTGCTTGGTGCGATGCTCGATATTTTCTCAGCGCTGATTTTAATCATTCCGTTGCTACTGCCCATCGCACTAGGTTACGGCATTGACCCCGTTCATCTTGGCATCATCTTTCTTGCCAATATGCAGCTCGGTTACTTCACCCCACCCGTTGGCCTGAATCTATTTATCGCCAGCCATCGCTTTAAAAAACCAGTCATGCAACTCTACAAAGCCACGCTGCCATTCTTCTTTATCCTGTTATTGGCAGTGCTTATCATCACCTATGTCCCCGCATTATCACTGTACCTACCAGACAGAGAGTGAACAGACCTCAGGTAAAATCAAAAGCCATACTCTTTACCCGCCATCTTTCATGGCCAAATATTGCCCCTGATCGATCAAACTAAGATGCCAACGCACCTGCGGATAATCCGGCATTAACAGCAAAAAAAACTTCCTACAAAAATAGCCAGCGCAGGTGTAATATTCAACTTTCGAATCATTTTTTTTAATAGGAAAAAACATGAGTAAAACATCATCCATTAAAAAGCGCTGGGCACAATGGTCCTCCATATTACTGGTCATCATTGGCCTGGGGTTTGGTGTCGCCTTGTTACCAACAGGCTACAGTGATGATCTGTCTGTGATTGGATCCGGTAAAAATGTCGTCGTATTGGTACATAACAAAGAAGGGGTGCGCAGCCTCAATCTGATGAATCAGGTCGATGCCATTAGAGACAACTACACCGCTCGCATTGAATTCCGCATTGCGGAGAGCGGTACCCCAAAAGGTGCTGCGTTTGTACAAAGGAATATGGTCGGCGACGCCATGTTAGTCTTGTTCAAAGGCGACGGCACAACAGTCGGTAAACTCATTATCCGCGATAGCCCAGAAGAACTCGCCAAAACATTAGAGCAGGCATTTGCTCTTCATTGATAAAACTCAGGGTGTTAATGGCTACTGGCCCTTTCACCCTGAGCTCAATATCATTCAACCGCAATACTACTTCGCGCCAGCGCCCGTTTTAAAATCATTTGCCTTTCTTCTACCGAAGCCGCATTCCAGCCGGTGATCTCATTAATCGAACGAAAACAGCCCAGACAGACATTATCGCTATCCAGGCAGCAATTTCGTACACAAGGTGATTCAACTATTTTCATATTGTGAGGCCTTTGTACGAGTCTATTTTCCGTTCCATCTGTGTTATAAATGATCTCATTTACTTGGTGTAAACTCCGTTTTTTCGACCATTTATGCCCTGCTGAAACGAAAACAAGTTCTCATGAAAGGGCCTCATTATAAAAGGGTTTCTTAACTAAGTACATGTGGTTTCGCAATAGATCAATATGACTTCTAAACAAAGAATATTAACCAGCAATTCCTAAAAAGAGACCGCCTTCGCTCCACATCTCGATATCAATCCCTTTAGCCTGCTGAACATGTTCTGTCAGAGAATCAAAGATTTCATGTGAACTTGTTTGATATAAAGTAAATATTTCACCATCACTATTTTTCAATCTAACTTGCGCCGCAATATGCCCGCTTAGCGAACAATACCGTCCACCTAGTATTTCAAACCCGTTTACCTTAAGTCTTTCTGGATCAATCAATTTGAAGTCTAATTTTATCATCACCTGATTTAACGCTGCATAACTCACTTCTGAGAAGTCGCTTGAAAATTGCTTCTGATGATTGATCGCAATCTCTTGCGCAATACTTGAAACAAGCTGTTGCTGAGTGGGTGCAACCTTCATCCATTGAAATAAGATCACGACTGCCAACAATAATGATGCAGCCACCGAAACATTACGCTGCATTACCCAGCGACGCTTCCAGTTAATGCCTTTTGCTCCAGGTTTTTTTTCCACTAGCTTAGCAACATCCATCAACTGCTGTAATTTTTCAGCAGACAATGCCTTTTTCTGATAGTAATGACTAACGGCTTTATCAGTTGCATCATTTTCACTCATGCGACACCACCTTAACTTCATTGATACTGAAGTAGCGTTGAACTTTCTTGCGGGTACGCGTTAACATACTGAGCACGGTGCCCCTGGCTTGCCCTGTAATGGTGGTGATTTCCTGCGCAGTGTAGCCCTCAACCGCACTCAGATATAACACTTCACGTTCAATTCCGCGTAACTGTGCCAGCGCAGCGTCAAGCTGAGGATCATCAAGGTCATGCGCATAGCCAACATCAACGGATTCATATGCTGGCTCTACAATAGATTCAAGTGATTCCATTGGCACCAGTAGTTCACGTTTATACAAATTATAATAGCGAGAGCGAATGGCGCAAAACAGATAACTTTTTTCATGCGGGCCATCTGCCTGAATCACTGCCACCCATGCATCTTGCAGCAGGTCTTCTGCTTTGGCTGCATGATGAGCAAGCGACAACGCATAACGGTATCCATGCTGCAATAATATTGCCAGTGACTCAGACAAATGATGACTCCTGCTAATCTGTCAATTTAAGGGCACCTCTATTAATTCTGGGCGTAGCAGATTGAATTCAAAATTCGTGACATCAAGGCGTCAATAGCAGGTAATACCCAAGGGGGCACACCGTAGCG
>QIJH01000161.1 GCA_003232725.1 Chromatiaceae bacterium
GGTTTCATCGATCATGCTGCGGCTCAACGCATCGGCCGCTTGAATGTATGCGGTAAAATCGATAAGAAGCTGATCCACTACTGCTTGCTCTTTGCTATCCAGCGCAGAGACCTCATTCAAAGCCTCTGTTAATGCGCTGGCCTGAGCACTGACCTCTGCTAGCAGATCCTCCTCGCCAGCAATCACCGCGGCACTATAGTGCTCTTTGATCTTATCCAGCCGAACCAGATTCGCATCCAGCCGCTTCAGGGTCGGGAAATAAATATTACTTACTTTTTCTAATGTTATCTTGTTGTTACTAGTAGCGCTGTAATTGAAGGCCAGCGTCACGGTCAGCCCGATAATTCCACCCGCCACTATCGTAAATATTTTGAAACGAATGGACAAGTTTGATAACAGACTCATTGTAAAAACCTCCTTGAGATTTTATATTATTACCATAAAACATAGTTAGTTTGGCTGGTGACCTAATCGGTGTATCGGAGAAGCAAATAATAACTTGAGTGACTTTTCGGGCACGGTATCATTATTAAACGATGTGAAACCTTCAGCCTTCTTCTGAGTACAATAAAAAAGCGGACGCTTTAGCTACCAAATAAGCGGAAGGGATATGAATGAATTCATGAATTTTTAAGATAAAACAGGAAAGAAAACGGAAGAGTGGTCATCCTTGACTAAAGACGCCATTGAAAACCCAGCAGTGGCAAAAACACTATTTTATTGTCCTGAATAATACTCGTGTTTCTGAAACAATTAAGTGCAACTAACTAAGACATCAGTGGTTGGTGGTGATGGTCATCCTGGGTGTGCTCTGCGCACTGGGCGGATTGCTAGGAACGGCCGAGTCGTTATAACTGCCAACACCGACTTTGCCTGCACCTAGGCTACTGTCGTTCGCACTCAATATCACGTTACCATCAAAATGGATACTGATCGCACTTCCTGCGCGATTGATTTCAATGCTGTGGTAAGCGTTATCATTTAACCAGTCGCAGTCAGCAGCGTCCAATTCAATACGGCTGCCTTTGATGACTTTGAACAATTGGGTCGACCTCTGGTCATTGTTAAACATGGCATAGTAATAGTTGTCCGCATTATCATACCCGAAGACCACGGCAAGGAATATCAACAGGATCAGAAGAAGCTGTCACGACATGACTCGACAACACAAAAGCGAGTAAAACCAATGCGGCAACCGCTGCCTTACCTGCTAAAAACAGATTGACGGATAATACTGCCCATCGTGTTTAAGCAAAAAACTGCATACGGCTTTTAGTTTTCATCTGACATCTTCGTGAACACAAACACAATGAAAAAATCTCATCGACAGGAATCGCATATTGAAAGAACTCATACTCTTTTCCCTCTATCTACTAACAGGGCAACAGAATTCCGGGTGAAAACAAAACCAAATTTCATCCATAAAAGAGCCAGTAGCGCCAGTATGCCAAAGCTACCAGTACCACCTTCTTCATCCAGCTCTCCAGCATCATTAACCTGCGGAGAAACAGGTGAAGGAGCAGCAACCACATTCACGCTACGCACCTTTTCCGCCACATTACCTGCCGCATCAGAAACGCTATAAGTGACGCTGTAAGGCCCTGCTCGTGTGGTATCAACCCCTGAAGCATCAATCATGATGTTGTTGCTGAGGTTGCCATCAACGGCATCTATTGCTGTCGCACCCAGCTCAACGTAAAAGTCACCAACGGTAACTTCCTGAGGGTCAGCCCCGGACAGTGTGATGACCGGCGCGTCGTTATCATTCACGATGATGTCAACCACATTCACTGTGCGGGTCACTTGGGTGGCCGCATTACCAGCTGCATCGGAAACGTTATAAGTCACGCTGTAACTGCCAATAGCGGCGGTATTAACGGAAGCGCCTATCGTGAGGTTGCCGCTGAGATTGCCGTCAACATTATCCATCGCCGTCGCGCCTAGTTCGGAATAAGACGTGCCCACGATAATCGTTTGTGGATTACTGCCAGCAAGGGTAATGACTGGTGATGTGCTATCAGGCTCAGGCTCTGAGGCCTCTCCTGTCACGCTCACATCATCAAAATAAGCTGAATCGTTATAGCTACCAACACCGACTTTGCCTGCTCCCAGGCTACCGTCATTGGCACTCAAGATCAGCTTGTTAGCAAAATAGACTTTGATCTCGCTGCCTGTGCGGCTAACTTCAATGTTGTGATAGTTGTTATCTGTGAGCGAGTCACTGTCGGCGGTCGCCAGTTCGATACGGTTGCCATTGATAACTTTGAACAATTGAGTCGAATCCTGCGCATTGTTAAACATGGCATAGTAATAGTTGTCCGCATCCTGATACCCAAAGACCACTGCATAGTCAGCAAGCGCAAAGCTGGCAGCGTTATCACCCAGTTTGGCTTTCGCGGTAAAAGTGAAATCTCCATAATTCGCTGCAAGTAAAGAGTACTCGCCCAGACGTTGACCCGGAAGGGAATCAAAGGCGGTGGTATTAAGCCAGTAGACAAAATTCCCTTCGTCCTGAGCCACTTGCCAGCGGTCAGGGGTGAGCGGCGTCCAGCCATCCGCATTGCCGTCCTCAAAACCGTCGGAATCTCGATAGGTAAAGGATTCACTGCTCAGGGCTGCAATGATGTTGGGCGTTGGTGCCCTGTCTTGTATATTGCTGACTGAGACGATGTAGCTCGTATCCGTCGTGAGTTCGTTGAGCGTGAGGCTGGCAGTCAGGCCATCCTCACTCAGACTGGCACTAATGACGCTGATACCAAGATCAATTTGATAGTTGCCACTATTTTCGGCTGCGCTGATATTCACTGCTTCACTGAAACGAATGTCAACACGGGTGTTGCTGGCTGCGACAGCGGAGACCAGGGTGGGGGCCGTGGTGTCTGAGGCCACAGTCAGGACTGCATTCATGCTGCTAATATTACCCTGACTGTTGCTGACTTCAACGTAATAGGTGCTGCCGCTGTCTGATGCGCTGACACTGCTCAACGTGTAGCTGGCGCTGGTAGC
>QIJH01000130.1 GCA_003232725.1 Chromatiaceae bacterium
TACCGGCATCATCCAACTGCCCGAGTAGCTTGGTGTAGGCGACAATCTGCCCTGAGTATGCGCCACACCCCAGCTCAAATAATGTTTTGAGGAGGGCGGGTTTATCCACGCGGGTCATCTGCAAAATGTCTTTTTCGATGTTAGGGTGGATTAGTGCGCCTCTTACATAACTTTGCCACCGCTGTTCATTTCGTATCATTCCCGCACACCCAGGATAGCCGCCAAAGTATATGTATTCATCCAGAGAGAAATCGAAGGCTTCCTGCATTTCACCGTATGACCAGTGGGTCATAGGGATGAGTTCATAAAGGCCTGCAAGGCTTTCCGTGAGCCCCTTCTGCATTAACCAGGGAGAGGAATCAAGCAGCACAATTGCAGGGGAACCCCTTCAGCCCGCCGCATCCCACAAGCCCTTCACCACCTCAGACCAACGGGGAACTTTCTGAATTCCGTCAATTGCCAGCACATAGGGTTTCTCTCCCTCCTGTGCCCTGGCACGGTTTCGTGCCCGCTGCCATTGCTGCACCAGCCATTCAGCATCAACAGCTGCCCCGGGTGTGGCCCTGAATGACAAACCGGTGCCTTCATCCGGTATAAGCAGGCCATCCGACTCCAATGTCGGTTGGTCAGTGGCGACATAAGTGGAAGGGTAATCCACCAGAGCATGGCGCACCATGGTGGTCTTGCCCACCTGCCGCGGGCCAGCAACCACTATCATAAATTGAGGAGGCTCACTTAAACGTTGCCTCAAAATACCGATTTTAGCTCTCTCAAAGTTCATTTTTAACCTACTGAGTAAATTTACTCAATCAATGAATTATAAACAAGGAAAACTAATTTGCCAACCCAGCCCGCAATCCGACCCGAATCCGATCCGGACAGCCATCGTACAAGCCTTAACCTCAAATAATCGAGGACAGCACAAATCTCACATACATCCTCAACTCACCAAAATATCTACCCAATAAAATCATGGCATGTAACTAGCCAGCCCTGAAAAACAGGTTAACCTACTGATAATAAATAATAAACCAATCAAAAAACATGGTCATTCGAGTGAATAAAACCACCAAATTCCATGGCATTCCACCAAGGCGCACCTATCTCAAAGAAGTCAAAATCCTGCGTCTGGCGATTCGTCACTCATGTGCCCGCTGGGTATTCGCCATGTTAAAAAAAAGGTAAAGCCAAGCGTGCATTGAAGCGTTTGAGAACCATCGCTGATGCATTGATTCGAGAATTTAGGCGAACACTGCCCGCCTACTGCCTGTTTGAGTTTTACCAAAAAGACTTTCTGTTTTATGAACGTGTGCTTGATCAAAAACTGAAAGACAAAAACAAGGTTGATGTCTTACACGAACCACAGGTCTATTGCATCGCCAAAGGTAAAGACTACAAACAATACGAGTATGGCAACAAAGTATCGACTACCAACACCGACAAAGGCAATGTCATCGTTGGTATAGTAAACCATGAAAAAACAGGCATGATAGTCATACGCTGCCTGAGATACTGAATCACATTGAGCAATCACGCGGGGGGGCCTCCGTTAAACAGGCCGTGGTTGATCATGGCTATCGTGGTAAGCAGGAAGTCAATGGCACTGAAATCATTCTGCCAAAGAAAGCATTCAAGAGAGACTATCGTTACCAGCTAGACAAAAAACGAAAGCAGTGTCGTAGAAGCAGATTTAACCATTCACCAAACGTCATCCATTGATGGTCATCAGCGCTTTCAATCTATGGGTACCGCTATGACGACAACACTTAGCAATACACAAAGCAAAAAGTCACGCTATAATGATCGTTCACACAACTGGATTACACAATATGAATCGTGGTTATGCCGCTTTATACCTGATTACAGCTGTATTCTTTTATCTCGGCTGGAAGACCCGAAAAACAAACCCGCTGCTATCAACGGCACTGTATACTGCTGCAACCATTATCACCGTGCTATTAATTGGCGGGCACTTTGGCTTGCTCTAATCAAATCAGGTTACGGAATCAAGCGAATATCATCCAGATAAAATTCCCGCCGCGTCTCTTTTCTGCTCAGAAATAGAATCATCTTTCTGACGTTACCCAGGTCTAACAGACGTGATTTAGGCCCACTGGCAACATCAGCCAATGGAATCAACAGTGTATTGGCGCCAATATTAACCTGGTACTGTCCATCATATCGATCACCATAATCCGGCGAATGACTGATCCCATCATCAATACGAATATTCAGTTTAAATGGTTTACCAGTATTATAAAGCCCAATATTTAAGAATTGGTAACCGCGCCAGTCCTGATCTCCCGCCGAGTAGCGCACACCACTCCAGGTGCTATCGGTCGTTTTCGTTTTGAGTGACTTCGAGCCAACCACCACGTGTTTATCTGAAAGCCATGTAGCGGTACCGATACCATGTGCCTTCCACAACTTTTTTTCCAAATCACTCTCAAAACCACCCAATACTGGAAATTGTTGATCTCGCAACCACACAGCACGCCACTCGCTCAACGCAGGCTGCACAACCCAAACCAGCGTCAACATTAACAATAACAGGTAAACCACTTTGAACAGCTGGCGCGACTGTCTACGCCAGACAATTAACCCACTGAGTGCCAGAAATACCCCTAGCAACCCCATCTGCACATCTGCAAACGATGCCGTTCTTCCAACATAAGGCTGTACCAGCTCAACGGCAACTATTAACAACACAGAAATGACCATTGAGAAGACTATCGCACGCCATTGTCCATATGGTTCAACAGCAAGATAAAACAGGCCACTCAACAGAATAAAGGCAAATGCATGCCCAACATCCATTGTTTTCATCACGGCAACCGGATTAGCACTACTGCCAAATGGCACAAACGCGAGCAGCGCAAAGAGCGCCAGCATGACAAAAACCGCCATCAAATAAGTTTGTTTAAATACTGCCATTT
>QIJH01000219.1 GCA_003232725.1 Chromatiaceae bacterium
CAGCCTCTATCTCTTCAAGCCGTGGCCATCCCGGCGCATAATCAAGAATGCCATCCGTGAGATTAAAGCGAATATCGAACAGGCCATCGCTGTTGTCATAAGGAAAATGGTGATCAAGCGGCCCATAAAGAATCACCTGTCCAGCAGAAGCATTGCCATCCACAATCGCCTGATCCAGCCACTCAACCAGCGGATTCGACATGATCCCTACCGGTAGGTAATGTGAAACATTGGCAACACTGACAGCCTCAAATTCAGCCAGCAATGCAATCTCAGGTGCAGACTCACCTTTTTTCAGGGCTAAATCCAGCAACAATTCCACATCACTGTTTTGCAACTGCAATGAACGGCTCTCAAACTGCCACGCCTCTTCATTCAATTGCCAGTAGAGACTGCCCTGTAGTGCATCAACAGCGAGCGGCTCACGAAATAACCTGGGAATCGATATGGTCACATCTTTACTGTCCAGAACGAGAACGCCGCCACTATTATCGAGGGAAACCGAACCATCAAGCCCTTGTCCGCCAGGCAGTTCGCCCTGTGCAGTCATGCCAATATTTTCAAATTGACTGGTTAATATGTAATGCTTCTCTTCATCTACAAAGCCACGCCGATAATGAAGGTAACCATCCCTCAATACACCACTGGGTGCAAATGAGCGCAACTGCAAGCGCAACGATTCATCAATGACATCACTCATCACTAACAGCGAATTTAGATCATCGATCTGCGCATAATCGAACGTCGCCTCAATCACCAGCTCACCACCAAGTTCACCTGATGCTGCGACACTAAGCTGACTGGGCGGCCACATCCTGCTTTCTCGCCCCAATATAAAATCATTAACGCCAAATGACCATCCAACCTTGTTGCGCTGCCATGCATATGAAGCCGACAGCAGGTCGATCCTCATCGGATCACGCATGTCGTCATCAACCGTACTATGAATCGGCGTCAACAATAGCTGTCGCAATGACAACTCACCCTCAACACGCTGCATAGCACCCTCGCGCCACTCAAACCACAAACGCGTTTCAACCTGGCCATCATCAACACGAATACCGGAAGGCTCTCGCCCTGTCAACCATTGTGCAATTTGCAATTCGCCACCTTCAACGTAGCCAAGCATTCCCCAGTTATTATTAGCATCATCCAGATCGCCTTCAATATCCAACGCAAAAGAGAGCATTCGTCCAAGGTGCACAGGAAGCGCCGCCTCACCACTTAGCTGATGCCGTCCCGTCTGATTGCGCAACTCAAAGCCGACATTCGTAAAGTGCAGTTCACGTCCATCCAGCATCATGTCACGCCAGTTAATTTCACTGGACTCAACCAGCATCCTCGGTTGAGAAAATAACCAGCTTAACAGTGCCTGTTCATCAGCAGCCCTGTGCTCTACCTGCTCATCGTTTAATTCATTCGATGCAGCTACCGAAAAACCAGTCACACTGATTTTTCCAGCTTTATCACGCATAATTTCCAATTCAACACCCGAGACAACCAGATCATCTAACTGCCACGCACGATGCCGCAGGCTTTGCAAAAGATTGAGCCCGATGCGACCGCTCTCAAAGTTGAGCAGCTCTACCTCGCCACTCAATACGCGCACACCACGCAACTTCAACTGCGGGCCAGCACCATGCCACGAAGCATCCAGCGAACGCACCTCGACGGTGGCACCCACTGCCAGGCTGATGCGCTCTTCAATTTGCAGGTGAAAGGTGTTCATGTAAGGCAGCAACAGGCGCGCACCACTGACCAGCAACGCCATCACCATAATGGTAATAGCGATCACCATCCAGCAGCGATTTAATGTGGTACGTATCACAATATATTTTTTAGGTAACCTGACATGCAAAACCCAACACTGTCTACATCAACACCACATCAAACTGTTCCTGGGTGTAGAGTGTCTCAACCTGCAGCTGAATCGGCTTGCCAATAAACTCTTCCAGCTCAGCGACACTGGTCGATTCCTCATCCAGCAGCACATCCACTACCTCCTGAGAGGCCAGCACCAGAAACTTGGTGGCATCGAACTGACGCGCCTCACGCATCAACTCACGAAAAATTTCATAACAAACGGTCTCGCGCGTCTTCACTGAAGCAGTACCGCTACATACCGAACAGGGCTCACACAGAATATGCCCAAGACTTTCACGTGTACGCTTGCGTGTCATCTCCACTAGCCCCAGTGGTGAGACATCGCAAATAAAGCTCTTCGCTCGATCGTTTTCCAGCCCCCGCTCCAATGCGCGCAACACCTGCTTTTTATGCTCTTCTTCCATCATGTCAATAAAATCGATGATGATGATGCCACCCAGGTTACGCAATTTTAGCTGGCGCGCAATCGCCTGAGCGGCCTCAAGGTTAGTTTTAAAAATGGTCTCTTCAAGGTTGCGATGGCCCACAAAGGCACCGGTATTGACATCAACCGTGGTCATCGCCTCGGTCTGATCAATACAAAGGTGACCGCCAGATTTGAGCTGAACCGTACGCTCAAGCGCTTTTTGAATTTCATCTTCAACAGAATAGAGATCAAAAATCGGACGCTCACCCGGATAATGCTCAGTGCGCGGTACCAGCTCAGGAATAAGCTGAGCAACAAATTCAAGCGCACGCTGATAGGCCTCACGTGAATCGATACGAATCTTATCTATCTGCGCCGCTGGGCAATCACGTAACATGCGCAGCACCAACGGCAGATCTTCATACAGCACCGCGATACTATTCGCTTTAGCGGACTGCTCTGGCCGTTGTACCGACGACCACAGTTTACGCAAAAAAGCCATATCTTCCAGAATTTCACCTTCCTCAGCACCTTCCGCCGCGGTACGCGCGATAAAACCACCCCCCTCATCGCCCGCCCCCGATTCAAGGATCGTACGCAGCCGCAACCGCTCTGCCTCATCCTCAATTTTTT
>QIJH01000170.1 GCA_003232725.1 Chromatiaceae bacterium
CAGCTTTAAGTTTTCCTTGCTTATATGCATCCAACCTAGACTCAGCTTCTTCTGCCCACAGTTTATCTATGTCCTTATCTGGTTTATCAAGGCTTGTTATTAATTGATCTACAAGCTTTACCTTTTCGGTTGGCTCAAGTTGAATCGCTTCTTTTAAAATATCTTTGGCTGTAGACATAATGCACCTATCTTTGAAAATACATACAACCCTATCAGTATAACACAAGCTAACCTATTAATTTTAATAAACATAATCAGACTGAGGGATGTCTCACCGCTTGCAAGCACCCCTTAATTACCACTGTGTCTCCCACTGCGTGCGCAGAGCATTTTTATGTGGAAAAGATTCAGCGACCTCACGTAGCTTCAAACATCACCGCCAATGGATCGAAGACCGCCTGCATGAACACGCTCGTGGGCGGAGCGTTTAAATTGAAGCAGGTCGCTTAATCGTTGGGTTATCAACGTACGCCTAGTATTCGCAGTTGTGAGGTTTATTTTTCTTAAACCTGCTTAATTGAATTCATTTTTCATCTCAATCGAAATACTGTCGAGGAACCTGCTTGCCTGACAGCGACAGTTGCCCCTTTAATTCTGAAAATAATTTTTCAAAGTTGCCGATTCTAAATAATCCACCGCGATTCTCTACCATTTAACTAATATGGCGCGATCCAGATCTATTTTTTATGATGCTGGTTTTTTATATTTTGGCTGTTCTCTTTACTCTATAAGCCATGAAATTTCAGATAGATCATTTTACGCTTTCTTTTCTTGGTTCTTCGTAGAAGTGTGTGAATGCTATGGAACCATATCCAGGCGCCCGCAGTAAAAAAGTATACTGTTTCTGAAGCCACTGAATGATCGATAACCTCTGGCATTCGCCTTAACGGTTTGTATCTTCGAGTTCAACCCCTCAACCACAGCATTAGTGATGCGGTGCTTGAAATAGGTTAAAATATTGCTTAAATGATTTTTGATCATCCGGGCTTTGGCCTTGATGGGTTCCAAGCGAGAGCGGATAGCCCATGAGTACCATTGATTGAAATGGCGTTCAGCACACCCCGCATAAGTGTAGCCCCAAAAATCTCGAAACAACTCTTTTATCGCCCAAGCTCTGGCGACTTTTAAATCAGCGTTCTTCAGCGTGCTGAATTGTTCGGCAAACTTTTCACTGATATTCTCTTCGTTGGATAACCAGGCAAACTTGCTTCCTTTGAGCCGCTCATCACCTTGGCTGAGGAGTGCTTTATTCTCCTTGCACCGCACCTGATCAACCGCTTCATTGAAGTGCTGACTGATATGGAACTTGTCGTGAACAATCACGGCTTGAGGGAGTTTCTCCTCCACTGCGCTGGCGTAGGCTTTCCACATATCCAACGCAACGGCGGTAACGTTAGCTTGCTGCTTTTTCGTTAAAGCCTGCTCTATGAGTGTATGACAGGCTTCCTGTGTTCGCTCTTCGACCACCTCAAGCACACGCCCACCATCCAAATCATAGAGATTGCTAATATAGCAATGACCTGAGCGAAATTGCTTTTCATCAATACCAAGATAGCGAATGTTTGTCTTTTTTCGTCTAGCCAGACAATCGCCTCAGCTTGATGCCAATTCAAGCCCAGCAGCTTGCGCGCTTCCTCAACGCTACGGGCGGCCGTAAGGACACGAATGGCAAAGGCCTCAAACAGCAACGTAAAACGACTGTTTTTGCCTGCCCAGGGAATCGCAACTGTTTTCGCGCCATGTGTGTCACAGCGAACCCGGGGGACTTCACAATACAGGTAGGTTGAGAATTGCATGGTGTCGAGATGACGCCAAGTGCATTTTTTACGATCATCATGTTTGGGACAGATCGCTCCGCACTCTGGGCAAGGCCCTTGATCGTCGGTGTATTCAATGACAATATCTACTCGCTGATCCTGCATTTTGAGATCAACGCTGGGGCCGTAGTGTTCTTCTAGTTCCATGCTTATTAATCCAGGGTAGGTTGGCTACTGAAAATCTCAATTTTAACGGATATTTTACACTAATCTACGAAGAACTTAAAATGTAGAGAAGGTAAAAAAACAACTGTGCTACTGCGTAGCTATACCTCCATTTCATTTTGTAATTGTTTCAATTCATCAAGAATGCAAATGAATTTTTTTCCAAAAGGCGTAGTAACATACTCAACCTTTGGTGGAACTTCGTTATACGTAATTCGTTCAATTATTCCAAACTCTATATTTTTACGCAGACACTCATTAAGTACTTTTGTCGTTAGACCTTCAACACTACGTACCATTTCTCCTGGCCGATTTATGTCTTCAGCTAAAAGCTGATACACCGTAAGTGACCACTTGCATCGAAAAACAGTCTCTATCATTCTCGCAGTGCGCTCTGGAGCAGACTTTCTCAAAAATAATTTCTCTTCACAAATCATAAATATATACCTGTTAGTACCTACCTTACCTAATTGTACTTACTTTTATAAACTTACCAATACTTTATAGTCTTTATTTTAACTTAAGACCTACCTAAAAGGATTATCAGATGGAAAATACAACTCAACAAATAGCACTTATTATTGGTGGCTCTAGCGGAATGGGACTGGAAAGTGCGAAGCTATTATTGAAGCGTAATATAAAAACCGTAATTGTCGGTAGAAACCTGAAAAAACTAAATCGAGCAAGCGAAGAACTTTCCGAACTTGGAGATATTAGCACTCTGCAGGCAGACTTATATAAATCGAGTGATATTAACACTATTATTGATTTTGTTAGCAATAATAGCCAGCACATTAAATATCTACTCAATTCAGCAGGGTATTTTAAACCCACACCGTTCATGGATCATAAAAATAAAGACTATGATATTTATTTAGAATTAAATCGTGCAATATTTTTTATTTCACAAGCAGTTGCAAAAAACATGATTTCGTATAAGGGTGGTTCTATTGTTAATATAGGCTCTATGTGGGCTAAACAAGCAATTAAAGCCACCCCTTCTTCTGCTTACTCTATGGCTAAAGCAGGTTTGCACGCTCTGACACAACATATGGCGATGGAGCTAGCTGAATATAATATTCGCGTTAATGCGATTTCACCAGCCTTAGTAAAATCAACAATCTTCGAATCATTTATTGATCCTAAAGACATGGAAGAAACGCTTGCCGCATTTAATGGCTTTCACCCAATAGGAAGGATAGGTCAACCAAAGGATATTGCCACAGTAGTAAATTATCTGTTAAGTGACGAAACAAGTTGGGTAACTGGTGCTATCTGGGATGTTGATGGTGGAGTAATGGCTGGAAGAAACTAAAACATTCAGGTAGCCAATGATTCTATTGGTTACCTATCTGCTTATAAAACATAACGCTTAATGAACCCCAATGTGGGGAATAACCCCGTCTCAAAATCCGGTGACTTAATTGATCGGCATTTCCCGGCTCTGCCAAATACTCCAACAAAGTCATCAAATAAAACAAGCAGGACATCCATCTTAGTGAAAACCATTAATTTATTGAATAAAACTTATATTTTTTAAAATGTCCTGTTATCGCCAATGGAGCGTTTCTTCAGAAGCTTAAAATCAGAATGGGTACCACAAATTGGCTATCGTTCTTCCGCAGAAGCCAAGACAGCTATTATGGATTATATACCCAAAGCGTTTAAGATTTAGGTGTTTCTATCACGCCCCTAGTCGCCCTCAGCTTCGTTGTTCCGCCTGACATAGAATCGCTATGTTGCGTTGTCACGCCTCGCTGAGAGCAAATATTGGCGCACTATTAACACCTAAATCTCAAACGCTCTGGGTATATTATTGGATATTACAGTCAGGGGCACCTCTATTAATTCTGGGCGTGGCAGATTGAATTCAAAATTCGTGACATCAAGGCGTCAATAGCAGGTAATACCCAAGGGGCACACCGTAGCGGGACTATTGCCAAAATTGACAACGCTGATGGTGCGGATTTAGAATTTAAGCTGCGCGTTCATGAATTAATAGAGGTGCCCTCAGGTAAGACCTCATCATCACAACGCTGGCTTAGCACCAAATGTGGCTGAGAAAAATTACTGGATTGAATACAAAACTGTGGCCAAAATTACTTGACCACTACAGTATAAGGATGTAAGCCAGTCTGAGCATGCGTTCAGGCTGGCTTGTTATAAACATCAAAAATTAATGCTCGTGATGTTCGCCGTCTGGTCCATGCGCATGGCCATGCTCAAGCTCTTCTTCACTCGCATCACGAATATCGATCACCTTCACATCAAAGTTAAGCGACACACCTGCTAGCGGGTGATTACCATCAACGATTACATCGTCACCTTCAAGCTCAATCACCGTGACAATCATCATCTCGCCTTCAGGGCTCTGCGCATGGAACTGCATCCCCACATCGATCTCCGCATCTTCTTCAAACATATCTTTTGGCACAGTCTGCAACAGATCATTTTCACGCACGCCGTAGCCCTCTTCAGGCGATACAGCAACGCTTACCTCATCACCCTCGACTTTGCCAGCCAGCGCATTTTCAAGCCCTGGCACGATGTTGCGTGCACCATGCAGATAAACAAAATCACCCTGCCCTTCTGAACTATCAATCAGTTTGCCTTCGTCATCTTTGAGGGTGTAGTCCAATGTTATGACTTTTTGATCTGCAA
>QIJH01000073.1 GCA_003232725.1 Chromatiaceae bacterium
CCGGTGATGTTGACTGCGGTACGCATCATATCAAGCAGGCGATCGACACCCATGATGAGTGCGATACCTTCGACGGGCAGGCCGACTTGATTGAGTACCATTGCCAGCATAATCAGACCTACGCCGGGAACACCGGCGGTTCCAATTGAGGCAAGTACTGCCATGCCAATCACCGTTAGATATCCCATTAAACCGAGATCAATGCCGTATACATTGGCGATAAAGACGGTTGCGACACCCTGCATAATCGCGGTGCCGTCCATGTTAATGGTTGCGCCAAACGGCACAATAAAAGAGGCGGTGGAGTTATCAACGCCGAGCCGTTTTTCAGCGGTGTGCAGTGTAATCGGAATGGTTGCATTTGAGCTTGAGGTGCTAAACGCAAAGATCTGTGCAGTGCGTATCTTGCGTAAAAACACCAGCGGATCTAGTTTTGAAAACAGTTTGAACAGCACCATTAATGTGCCACCTGCATGCAGTAACAAGACGGCGGCAACGACGGCAAAGTAGCTGATCATCGGCAATATCAACCCTAGCCCCTGTAGTGAAAATGTTTTTGCCATCAATGCAAAGACGCCATATGGCGCGATGTGCATTACAACGGTAACCACTTTCATCATCACTTCATTGAGGCGTTCAGCGGCTTCGGCAATCGGGCGTGCTCTTTCACCGACCATTAAAATACAGACGGCAAACAGAATGGTGAAAAAGATGATCTGCAGCATGTTGCCTTCTGCGTAAGCGGCAATCGGATTGCTGGGCACAAGATCGATAATGACTTGCGTTAACGGTGGCCCCGCCGGTGCGGTAAAGCTGTTGGTAGCGTCACTGTTTAATTCAAAACCCTGACCAGGGCCAACTAATGAGGCGACTGCGATCGCGAGTGAAATTGCGAGGGCTGTTGTCAGTAAAAAAAGCAGGAAGGCCTTAAGACCAACACGTCCAAGTTTATTAATATCACCCAGGCCACAGACACCGCAGATGAGTGAGAAGGTAACGAGTGGTACCACCAGCATTTTTAACAGACTGATAAAAAGTGCACCTAAAACATGAAAGAGCCCATTGACCAGGTAGTCCTGAACAAAAGCAATATCACTAGCAAATGTATTGATCAGACTGCCGAGTATTAATCCGGCACACATCCAGATTAATATTTTGGTGGTCATATTGGGATTGAGTTGCATGGGTCACTCCGTTGAGTATGAATTTTGCGGTGATAAAAAATTAGTTGAACAGGGCGCTTACTTTATTGCCTTATCCTGTTGCTTCTGTTTCATCGCCTTTTGCAGGTTTTGTAACATCTGGCCTGAGTTTCCAAAAGGTTTCATTTCAAGTTTAATGGCATTATATAGCGTGGTTTTTTGCTTGGCATCATTGCTGATGACAACATGGTAACCGCCCAATGGCATCGTCCTGGGCAGCGTGGTGGTGAGCTGCTGTGTGGTGGTATCTATTATTAGCGCTGTTTCCGGCAGTGGTTGTAGGGCAATGATATTGGTGCTGCCTGAAAAGTAAAGCACGCCATTGTGGATGTTGAAACGATCAATCTCACCACTGGTATGGTATTGGGTTAACAAGCGCGGTTGTTGAGGATGACTGATGTCATATTTGAAAAGATAACGCCCATCGGAAGAGACATAGAGTATTGAACCATCAATTTGAAAATCGCTGATGTGCTTCGTAAAAGGAATGTGTCCGATTGTGCGAGGTGCTGCCGGCACAGAAATGTCGACCATTAAAATACCTTCTTCAGGCTGGTAGAGAAAAAGTGTTGCCCCGTCACTACGCAGTAGCTGGGCACTACTTGATAGTTTAAAGGTGTGCTGTTTTGTTAGCCTGGCGAGATTATTACTGTCGATAATTTCAAGGCGCTGTTCATCGGTAGTGAGATAAAGGGTATTGCCATCGTTCCATAGATCAATCAGGGGCACATGGTAGGTGGTGCGAATCAGCGGGGCCTGAGGTTTTTTGATATCGATGACAGTCACAGCATGACCGCGTTCAGCAACATAAAGCTGGTGAGTGGTGATGCGAATAATATCGGCATTGTGGTCCAGTTTAATCTGCTTGAGCAGTTCGGCCTGAAATGGGTTAGTAATATCGATGATGCTGATGTATTGATTGTCCTGTGCGACATAGGCGTAATGACCATCGATAGTGATGTTGATGGCAGCGCTTTCAAGATCAACACCGGTAAACCAGGTCGGGTTGAGCGGGTTGTTGATGTCGAAGATCTGTAGGCCATCAGCACCACTGGCAGCGAAGAGAAATTTATCGCGGGTCGCGATTTGTTGAATCTGCTCGTTACCTGGGTAGTGACCTAATAGTTGTGGCTGCGCAGGTTTTTGAATATCGATGACGGCCAGCCCGCCCCACCAGTCGAAAATATAGGCGTGGTTACCTTTAAGGCGAAGCCCCCATGCGGCACCTTCTGTGTCATAACTGCCAACGATAGTCGGCTGAGTGGGTTCACTGATATCGATGACCTGCATACCCGCAAGCCAGCTAGCGATGTAGAGGTGGTTGCCCTTGCGCTCGATACCGCGTGCGTTGCCGGGTGTTGAGACATGGCCGATGTCAGTGGGGCTGGTCGGGTCGCTGATGTCGACAATATAAACACCGTTATCAAAAAAGGTGACGAAGGCGTAGTTGCCATCAATGAGCACATCTTCAGCAGCGCCACCGGGGTTAAATTGTCCGATCTGTTTAGGTGCCATCGGGTCACTGGTATTAAAGACCAGCAGGCCGGATTCATCATCGGCAATAAACGTGAGTTCGTCGCGTACCTGGATGCCCCATGCTTTACCGGCGGTGTTAACGCTTGAAAACCACCGCGATGGCTGGCGAGATAGAGCAGATCACCTTGCAGTTGCGGAATGTAGGCCAGCCCTGCTGTTGGCAGTGTCGCAACCGGCTTTGGTTGATGCGGGTCGCTAATATCAACGATTAACAGGCCGTAATCATCATCGGCAACATAGGCGTAATCATCGCGCACCACGATGCCTTTTGGTGATCCTTTTGTTTGTTTTAAGGCTTGATAGCAGCAGCGGTTGGTGTGGTTCGCTGATGTCATAGAGATGAATGCCAGAGAACCAGTCGGCCACGTAAAGAATATTGTCGCGGATAAAGCCTCGTCGCTGTCCGCCAAAGTTAACCCCTTGGCCAAA
>QIJH01000112.1 GCA_003232725.1 Chromatiaceae bacterium
CATGAACGGGCAGCTTAAATTCCAAATCCGCACCATCAGCGTTGTCAATTTTGGTAATAGTCCCGCTACGGTGTGCCCCCTTGGGTATTACTTGCTATTGACGCCTTGATGTAACGAATTTTGAATTCAATCTGCTATGCCCAGAATTAATAGAGGTGCCCTTAAGCCTGAAACAGTTTCTTGACTGCAGCGAGGTCAAGGTATGTGACCTCCGCATTACCTTGTAGTACTTTGCATGGTGCGCCCGGTTCACCCATCTGATCGAGTACAACTACCGCGCCACTAAAATCATCTTCACTGGTATAGCCGTTAACAGTAATAATCGTTTTAAGTTTTGCTGCCTGCGATGACAGCATGCCATTTAATGAATCTTCAAAGGCAATGCATTGATTCGCCTGTAGCCCCATTTTTTCCAATGCATAATCATAAATATCCGGCGCAGGTTTTTTAGCCGGTACAATGTCGCCTGCTGCAATTACTTCAAACCATTGCATTGCATCGCTGCCCAAAGTGCTGCTGATCAGTGCTTCAACATTGGCCGGGGTGGTGGTGGTTGAGATTGCAAGGCGCATGTTGGCAGCGCGTGCTTCTTTAATCAGGCGTTCGACACCTGGGCGCAATGGAATTTCACCGCGCTGCATCATTGCAACAAAATGACGTGTTTTTGATGCATGAAGAGCTGCAATAAATTTATCGAACTGGGCAGGCTTTTCAAATTCAGTATTAAATTTTTCGAGGTAAAAACGGATGCGTTCTTTGCCACCAGTCACCGCTAGTAGTTCACCATAGAGCGCTTCGCTCCACACCCAATCGAGTTTTGCCGCTACAAAAGCCGCATTAAATGCAACACGGTGGCCATCACGCTCAGTGTCGGCAAGAGTGCCGTCCACATCAAAAATTAGTGCCTGTAACTCGTTAGCCATATCAGCCTCATCAATCATTAGGAGGTGAAATTTTCTCATAGTGACAGCACTTGTCCAGCACTTGCCCGGTGTTTTTTCGGTTAGGGGAAATATTCAGGATTCTATTTTTGCTTGAGTTCTTCTCGTTGCCAGCCAATTTCCCATGCGGTTAACGGTCCTATTATGGCTTCGCTTAGCCCCCCAGGCATTTTAGCGCTTGTCTGGTCTACAGGAATACGACTGCCCATAATTTCGGCAAACTGTTGAGGATAGCG
Source organism: Chromatiaceae bacterium (assembly GCA_003232725.1). GTDB lineage: Bacteria > Pseudomonadota > Gammaproteobacteria > SZUA-140 > SZUA-140 > SZUA-76. The sequence goes on from QIJH01000112.1 coordinate 1,178, forward strand.
TGGTGTCCTGGTCGGTTCAGCGTATCCATCAGGAAAGATGGGGCGGTTATTTGAAAGGTTGTATTTATCTGTCGCGCCGAGGGTGTGTAGCATTTCGTGTGCGATCACAAAATTATTTTGTTTTGCCATTTTGCGGTTCGAAAAGGCGTGCACGATACTCAGCATACCCTCTTCGATGCCGGTCGAATGTGGCAGTCGTTTGTGTGTTTGGACGTCATAGAAAAGTGTGAAAATCCTGATATCAGGTTTGGGCCCTTCATAGGTATCCATCGTAAAAGACCAGTAGCGGAAATTGAGGCTCCATAGCATAGTGTTCAGTATGCTGGCTTCACGCGGTGGTAGTGGTGGTATTTTTTCTATCACTGGCCCCATGCGTATATCAAGTGGATCACTGATAGCGATGCCATACCGCACTGCTTCACGTCGCATGAATTGATTAATGGGTGAAAACCCGCTCTCCTGTAGTGAGGCTATATATGACGAGCTGACTTCGCTCTGATCGCCATTAATCGGATAAATGACCACTCGAAGCGGCTGATCCCAGTCGGAGGTATTGACCTTCATGAAGAAGCTGTCGAGCGTCACAAACAGTAGGATTAGCAATAAAATAGCAATCCGAACATCTTTAAACGTAATCTTTGTCTTTTTTGGGGGAGGGGTGCTAATGGTGGCTGGGGGCGTTGCTTTTTTTGCTGTGGATTGTACGATGGTTTTGTACTTATGGTAAGCGATGCCACATCTGGGGCACTGCCAATCAGGTGCCGCTTCGACTTTCTCTCTTACATATTCACATTTGGGGCATTGCATCAGCACGCTCGCAGATCATTTCATTTCAATAAAGCCATCACATCTGTTTCTTTATTGAATATCGACAGGCGAACAGCATTATCAAGTCAAAAATGGACTGCAGACATCACAGTGTTGAGCTGATGTTAGCTATCTTTTCCAGGGGGGTAGATTGGCCCGGGAAATTGAGTGACATTATCGCCTTTACTCGATAATTCTGTGATCTTGCCTGCACCCTCTTTTTCGACTTCATCGATGCGAACGATTGAGTGCAGCGGAATAAAACTTCTTTTAACATCGGCAAACTCTAATTTCAGGCGCTCTTCGCCTGGGTCAACCACTATTGAGCCATTTTCACCAAAGATTAACTCCTCAATCTCAACAAAGCCATACAGCTCGCCCTGATAGACCTCTTTGGCATAGAGTTCATATAGTTTCCCCTGATTATGGAAAATGACTTTATAAATGCTTTTACTGGCCATAGTGGCTGGTTAATCCTTATGCTAGATTGTGTCGTTGGCGAAGGATATCAGCCCCTTTTTCTTATTCATAGTGTTACTGAGGTTAACGTGACTTTAATGCCGGTACGATTGGAATCATGTTAATCTTTGCGTGTGCGATTTTGCTCGATTACCTACTAGATGCAGCGGCACAGTAACGGTTTTCCTCGACCTATTCAGTAAATTAATCGATGATTACTTTATTGGAGAGCTGCGTGGCCCGTTTAATTATGAGTTACGTCAGCAGGCGGGCTTTACTATAGGGCACCTCTATTAATTCATGAACGGGCAGCTTAAATTCCAAATTCGCACCATCAGCGTTGTCAATTTTGGTAATAGTCCCGCTACGGTGGGTATTACCTGCTATTGACGCCTTGATGTAACGAATTTTGAATTCAATCTGCTACGCCTAGAATTAATAGAGGTGCCCTATTAGAAGAACTCAAAGCTCTCGAATCGCTAGTAAATTAACTCGCTAAAGAGTGAGCTTTAGTTTGCGTGTCTGCTTTATTTGGGAGATCTAAAGCTAGCGGTTGTTCATTGGTAGTTGAGAGCCAGATAGGGGAACCCGTCGAAAAAATAATTTCATCACCTTGCATTACAATGCCCGCGCCATCTTGCAGAACCAGAACGGGGGTGTTAGATAGGTTGGCGAGCCTTTTCAGCTCTTCCATTTCGTTGCCTGCTCGCGGCGCATCGGGTTCATAGTGTGGGCTAACATGAAAAGAGAGGCGGCCCATCGCCTGAAAATCGGTAATGCCAGCACTGTTCTCATCCGGACAAGTAGTGGGAATAGCGGCGGTGGAAATATCGCTAGAGAGGATAATTGAACCGGCCGATTCAGTGACGATGATGCCACCTAGTGACTCAAAGGTCTGTAGTAATGAGAAGAGGCCAATCGCTTTGGCGAAGGCAAGAAATTGATAGGTGTTACCACCGGGGAGATAAACGGCGTCGGCGGTGAAGAGCTCATTTCTAAGTTGTGATTTGTCGTTGCAAGCGAGTTTGCTCAGTGCATGTGCATTGATTTCGCAGCCTCTAAAATAGTCTCTGGCATCAAGCGCGGCCCAATATGCATCAGCGGCGAATGGAATGGTGAGAAAACGATGGTTCTTCCCAAGCTCATAGCTTAAGCGGCGGTCAAGCGCGGGTACTTCTCCACTGTATATAAAAAGCATGACATGCCCTCTCAAATACCAGTGTCCATTATAGCGCTGAAGGTGAATAAAGACGGGATCTATATCACAAAAATTATCCTTTTATTTCAGGTTGTTAACGGCCGAGTTTGGATGCACGTCAACTTTCCCTAAAGTTATTATTTTTACCATTGAATATTTATTTCTGTAGAGTGCAATCAAATAGCGCTGTCGTTTGTTACTACAGTACTCCACTGATAAGTGGGGATGAATTAATTAACTGGAGAACATAATGAAATCATCGATACTTACCAAAACAATCAGCATTGGCTTGCTGCTGGTTGCTTTTTCTTTTTCAGGAGGCGCATATTCAGCGGATGATCCCTCAATTAAAGGCGATTTGAGAGCGAATGTGCAGCAGTCTATGGAAAAATTTATAGAAGTGCAAACGATCGATGAGCACCTTTATGTTTATGATGCGATTGAAGGAAAATTGTTACAATTGAAGCTGTCAGCACTACACAGTGGAATTGTTAAAAAAGGCGATTTTTACGTAAGCTGTGCTGACTTTATTGATCAACATGGCAATAAGGTCGATATTGATTTTATGGTGCGCAAGTCAAACAATAGCCTGATTACCACACAAGCGCTGGTGCATTCGATTAACGGGAAAAAGCGTAAATACCACCTTGAAAAATTATAATCCGAGATCTTTACACGAGAACTAGTTTTCGTTCCAGCTCCCCCTGTGTCAGGATAGACGATCGAAAAACCGAAGTTTACACGTAGTAAATGACTGTTTTGAGATCATTTATAATGCAGCTGGAGCGGAAAATAGACTGGTGTAAAGGTTTCAATACAGTTAAGGGCACCTCTATTAATTCATGAACGGGCAGCTTAAATTCTAAATCCGCACCATCAGCGTTGTCAATTTTGGTAATAGTCCCGCTACGGTGTGCCCCCTTGGGTATTACCTGCTATTGACGCCTTGATGTCA
>QIJH01000204.1 GCA_003232725.1 Chromatiaceae bacterium
TTAACCACCAGCTTCAAACGGTTCTCCAGATATCTGCTGATACTTCGTAGCACTCGTTGACCTGCACGCTGGCTCTTTATCACAATGGTAAAGTCGTCAGCATAGCGGGCAAACCGGTGGCCACGTTTCTCTAGTTCTTTGTCCAGCGGATCGAGCATGATGTTCGCCAGTAGCGGCGAGAGTGGCCCGCTTTGAGGAACACCTTCTCGGCTTTCACTATAAAACTGGTTATCGATAACCCCAGCTCGAAGATAAAGCTTAATCAATTTTAGAAGACGTTTATCCTTAACCTTGCGGCCAAGGTGCGTCATCAGTAGATCATGATTAACCCGGTCAAAGAACTTTGACAGATCGACATCAACGGCAAAGCGACGGCCCTGCTTGATGATGCTTTGTACCTGTTTCACCGCTTGCTGCCCATTTCGACGGGGGCGGAATCCAAAGCTACTGTTTGAGAATCCGGGGTCGAAGATGGGCGTAAGCACCTGAGCGATGGCTTGCTGGATCACGCGGTCGGTGACGGTTGGAATCCCCAGTTGGCGGGTTCCGCCATCTGGTTTATCAATTTCAACACGCCTGACCGGTGAGGGTCTGTATTGACCTCTTCTCAGATCACTCATGACCTTTTTCCAGTGACCTAATTTTGCCCAGTCGGGGAACTCATTAATGGTCATGCCATCAATGCCAGCTGCCCCTTTATTGGCTCGAACACGTTGCCAGGCTTTGAGGATGTTCTCTCGCTGCAGGGCACGGTCGAATAGATCGTCGCTAAAGGCTGGCTTCAGACCACTACGCTGAGTCACATCACCGCCGGTCGGCGTTTGTGTATTCAAGTGTGGCAAGGCTCCTCCTTTATCTAAATGTTCAGGCCTTCACCGTGTCCCAACCATTACGATGGGGCTCTGGCTTCCTGCTTCGCTCTACCTCCTGCATCCATGCAGTCGTATGCCTTCTGCTGATTTCTGCTTAATCACCGACAGAGTTACCCCTGCTGGCGCTTCCGGTTTCCATCTGATTCGCTCTCCCCAGTCGATGGGAGTTGGGGAGCCAAGGCACTTGTATACCAGGGCCTTACTGGTTATCTACCGATCGCTTGTTAAGCAGATCTCCCCAGACTCTTTTCAGTACCCCCTTGAGGGGTATAAGGGCATGAACTGTCCCTGCACCCCAAGGGCACTTTGTCACTGCGTTCGGGCGCGCAACTACATCATTTACGGTGGCCGTTAGATCACATGGCTTCGATGTCTTGTACCCAAAGCACTTCGTGGGGCAGGCTCTGCCATCTCGCCTTCAGCCTACGCCTCAGATGATGTTCTTGTTCATCAGCTCGCAGTTTTGCGTCCGGCTTCCTTCAGACCGCCCCTCGCGTTCGCTAGTAGTTGGCATCTAATAACGACATATATCGCTAAGGATGGTGACCTTCCTACAGAGGACTTTCACCTCATTAGTTCATGCCCATGCTGGGCGTACACAAAACACTATAGCAGACGGGCATTGTCGCCGTTTTTTTCCTGCCAGTTCAGTGTGCCGCAGCTAAGTTAAAACGTTATGTACAAAACTGAGTAGAGCAGATTGAAAACATACTTAAGACATACTGATGGCTCAGTTGAGGATAACGAAGGCCGCATTCTGTTTTTCAGCATGGACAGATTTGTATCCGATATCTGCGAGGGTGATTGCTGCTTCATGTGCGGAGCATCCCCATCCCCAAAGGAAAAAGAATTTAATGAAGAGCATATAATTCCAAAATGGGTTTTACGAAAGCTCGATATTTATAAATTATCTATTACATTACCCAATGGCGCTAAAATTCGTTATGATCAATATACAGTGCCCTGCTGCAAAGAATGTAACTCATTTCTAGGATCCGAAGTTGAAAACGATATACGGGCTGCGGTAAATGGCGGGCTTGATTCAGTAAATGCGTATATTCTAGAGAATGGGCCCTGGAAAATCTTCTTATGGCTATCGCTTATTTTCTTCAAAACCCATCTTAAAGATAGCTATTTACGAAAGCATCTTGATAAAAGAAAAGGTGATGAGTCAATATCCAGTGATTACGACTGGGGACTATTGCACCACATTCATTGCATGATTCGAGCAATTCAAACTGGAATATCAATTAGTAACGAATGCTTAGGAACGACCTTTGTGCTACCAGCAAAGACGGCCGATCATCTTGATACCTATGATTATAGGGATGTATATGCAGCTAATACAATATTATTAAGAATTGATGATATTGCTTTTTTAGCGGTACTTGATGATTCTTGTGCAGCAATGAATTTATTTTCTGAGCACTTTAATAGGCTTACCGGGCCACTTTCTCCAATACAGTTGCGCGAAGTGTTATCCCATTTAACGCTCCTAAACTACAAGCTTAAATATCGCCCCAGTTATCATACAAAGCTTGATGCATCTACAGGAGACCTATTTATTGCTGCAGAGCTGCCGGAAAGCATTGAACTTGAAGAGCACACCAGAGATGAACTTGGCGAGATATTGTATGCAAATATTTCTGAGTACGTTGATAAAATGCCTAGCCCTGACATAAATTTCACTAAAGAGAATATATTAAATGGGAGGTATCATTTTTTATTCGACGAGAACGAAAAATTTATGTCAAATTCTATGGATTTAATTGAAATGAATACTAACTAAAGTACATAACCAAAAGTTCAAGCGGACGCGAAAAGACGCGCCGCTTAACTTAGCATTATGTTTAATCGAGTAATTTATACTTTATGATATTGAATCAATTTCGCTTATTTTGTGAATACAATAATTTGATGAATCAAAGAATTTATTCAGCTTCTTCTGAGCTGTCTGGCTTTGAACTTAATGAAGATAAGGGTGCGTTTTTTAAATCAGTTTTAGGAACATTAAATCATATTTTGGTTGGCGATATAATTTGGTTGAAAAGGTTCGCCTATCATCCGTCAAGCAAAAAGGTTTTGTCGTATATTTCTAGCATTCAAAGGCCTAATTCTCTAAGTAGTATTTTGCATACTGAATTCGACGAGCTTCATTTAGAGAGGAAAAAGATAGATTCAATAATCTGTAGCTGGATAAATGGATTGTCAGAAAGTGATTTGAACGATTTCATTGTCTATGAAGATATGGCTGGTCGGCGATTTGAAAAGCTGTACTCTAGTCTAATAAATCATCTATTCCTTCATCAAGTTCACCATAGAGGGCAAGTTACGGTTTTGCTTTCACAATACGATGTGAATTTTGGTGATACTGATTTAATAGAGATAATCGGTGATAAATAAATATAATGACAGCGGCAAGTCTGGTTATTCAGGAGTGTATTTTAAAGGATGGCAATGGAAATAATTTTACTCAGGCATGGCAAGCCAGAAATACCGTCACTAGAAAAAATAAATGCGGCTGGTTTCTCTCGGTGGGTTGAGCTATACAACATTTCTCGTTTATGCTCTTCTTCAATCCCTGGTAGCGATGTGGTTTCAGAAGCAAAGTTATGTACTGCTGTGGTTTGTAGCGAACTTCAAAGATCAATTGACTCGGCAGAAGCACTAGGAGTTAATGAGATTACTTTGAAAAGCTCGATATTTAACGAGGCAGGAATGCCAGTCGCCAATTGGGAGTATTTAAAAGTATCGCCTAAGCTATGGTCAATTGTTTTTAGAATATTATGGCTGTTTGGTTACTCGTTTAATTCTGAGTCATTTAAAGAGGCAAAGTTGAGAGCGTCAAAGTCAGCTAGTGTTCTCATAGATTTAGCAAAAAAACACGAGCGGGTTATTTTTGTTGGTCATGGAGTCTATAACAGGCTTTTAGCAAAAGAATTAAAGTCACTAGGTTGGGCTGGCCCTAAAAATCCCGGTTCAAAATACTGGAGTTACGCTGTGTATTCGGGGAAAAAACATAACAAACAAGGATAAGTCGCGCGGCTGAGCCGCGACTTTATCATCTGGTTGAACAAGCCCGCCCAGTTGTTTGTACTTATCTATAGGGCACCTCTAAAAATACCCCCTTAGTGGTATAATGTTCGAAACTATTTTTCCCGGAATAAAACATGCAATCAAGTTTCTTTGATC
>QIJH01000244.1 GCA_003232725.1 Chromatiaceae bacterium
CCTGGTGAGGTGGGTACGCCGAGTGTCATTGCGCCAGAACCGGCCTTTACTAATAAGGAGTCGGAGTGGCCGTGGTAACAGCCCTCAAATTTAACAATCTTGTCGCGCCCGGTGAAGCCACGTGCGAGGCGAATGGCGCTCATCGTTGCTTCGGTGCCGGAGCTGACCATACGCACCATCTCAATCGATGGCACCAGTTCACACACCTTTTCGGCCATTACGGTTTCGATTTTGGTCGGGGTGCCAAAACCGAGACTGTTGTCGACGGCTTCTTTGACTGCCTTGGTGACAGCAGGGTGGGCGTGGCCCAGAATCATTGGTCCCCATGAGGCGACATAATCGATATATTTGTTGTCGTCTTCATCAAAGGTATAAGCGCCTTCTCCGCGTTTCAGGAAGACAGGTTCACCACCAACACCATTAAAGGCACGTACTGGGGAGTTAACACCACCCGGAATGTATTTTTTTGCTTCGGTATAAAGGTCGTGTGATTGTGTCATCGCTGCTTTCCTTAAATTCTATGGTGCTATCTATTTAAATAGTTGTGCGTATTGTTGTGCCGCTATACGGATTTCTGTTTGTGCAAAAACCCCGTTGACCGCCGCCAGCATGTCTGCTCCCGCATCGATTAGCATTTTGCCATTTTCGGCAGTGATGCCGCCAATCGCAATAAGCGGGATATTCAGCTCTCTCTTTGCCCGCTGCAGTAACACCGGGTTTGCCTCGACCGCCAATGGTTTGGTAGCGGATGTAAAAAAGCGCCCAAAGGCGACATAGTCCGCGCCCGCCTGTTGTGCTTTGAGCGCTAAATCGATTGAATTGTAACAGGAGGTACCGATGATTGCCTGCTCCCCCAGTTGGGCGCGTGCAGCGGCTGGTGTCATATCATCTCTGCCGAGGTGCACACCGTCGGCTCCGATGATCGCCGCGAGTGCAACATCATCGTTAATGATCAGCGGAATGGCATGTTCACGGCAGCAGTTGAGCAGGGCGTGAGCCTGCTGTTGCCGCTGGCAGGTGGTGAGATTTTTGTGTCGATACTGAATGATGCGTGCACCACCATCAATCGCCGCGACGACTTGCTTGCACAAGGTCGTTGCGCTTAATTGCGCAACGTCATGTGTGATGGCATAGAGGCCGTGAAAGCAGTCCGGATGGTGGTGGTTGCGCGCTAATGGAGCGCTCATGCCTTGTTGGAGGTGTCGTCTTCGTTGCTTTCACCTTCGCGCTCATCATCATCGTCCTCTTCCTCTGCTTCATCTCGCGCCCAGAAGAAGCGGTTTGGCAGGTGTTGCCCCATGCCAAGGCGGTAACCAGCACGCAGTGATTCCCAGGTATATTCCTGCGCTTCGTGAGTGGCGGTGAAGGGTTCCATTCCCTGTGCGATTAGCCCGGCGATCGCAGAGGCCAGGGTACAGCCGGAGCCGTGGTAGGTTTCGGGTAGGCGATCCCAGGTGAAAGACTCTAATTTGCGACGATTGCCGTAGAGGGTGTTGGTGACTTCGGTGGTCGCCTCATGAGTGCCGGTGACCAGTACATAATCGCAGCCCAGCTCCAATAGTTCCTGCGCGCAGGCATCTAGTGAGTCGGACTCATGTGCCAGGATGCGCGCTTCGATGCTATTGGGGGTCAAGATGGTGGTTTGTGGTAACAGTAATGAGGTGATGGCGTCGATCATCTCTTCATCTGCAATCTCACTGCCGCCGCCTGCCACCAGTACTGGGTCTAGCACCACGGGGATATCAGCGTAGTCTGTGAGAATAGTATGCACGGCTTCAATCACTTCAACACTGCCTAGCATGCCGATCTTAAAGGCGGCGATTGGCATGTCTTCGAGGACGGCTCTTGCCTGTTGAACGAGCAGGCTGGCATCAATCGGCACATACCCCTGAATATCCTGGGTATCCTGAATGGTCAGTGAAGTGATCACGGGTGCAGCATGACAGCCCATGCTGGCAAGTGCTTCGATGTCAGCCTGGATGCCAGCGCCGCCAGTCGGGTCGTTGCCTGAGAATGCCATCACGGCAGGAAACGCTTGTTTTGGGGGCATCGATAATACCTTGCTGCTAATGATTGATTTTATAGTGGATTCTATATTAGCACCAATATCGGGATGATGGGGAAGAGGTCGTGATCAGGGAGGATCACCTGTCTTGTTGGTGCTGCTGGATGAGCAGGCAAAAAAAGCCAGTCATTAAGACTGGCCTTTCTACATCACTTCTTAGTCTGAATTACAGAGCAAGAATGAAATCTACCAGTGTATCGATGTCTGCATCAGCAACACGTGGTGAGTATGGAGGCATTGGAACGCCACCGGTAACGTCATTCCAAGAGCCTTTGCCACCTTTCTTGACTTTACCAACTAGCATAGCTTTGTCGTCAGCGCTGTATTTGGCTGCAACATCTTTCCATGCTGGACCCACTACTTTTTTCTCGATGCTGTGACATGCTAGGCAACCACTCTTCTTAGCAAGATCCAAGTCAGCAAAAGCTTGACTTGAGCCTAGCATTAAGAGAGCTGCGGCAGGAATGCTTAACCAACGTGCTTTCATACTTTTCTCCTCATTCAAGGGTATTTAATGGATAAAACAGTGACAGACTCTCCCCTCTGAAAATCTGTAACAGCAACCTCCCCCGATAATGCATTTCTCTCTACAGAAACCCTAATGCGGGGAAGTCAGCAATACGTCTCACATGTGGTGAGTATTACCAGCGCTCTTTTATGCCACGCCGAATAACGGGTGTCAAGTCTGGTTCAGCAAGGGTTCAGTTAAACTGTAGTTAAAAATACTTATTTTGTGATTTCACTCACAATTAAGCATCTTTGGGGTTATTTTACCCCCAAAATACCCCTCTGGAATTGCTGTTAATAATAGATATTGAATTTTAGCTGAATAGGATATTTAATAAGCATCGTCAATACCGATTAATCTCATCGATTATTTCTGTATTAATTGTGTGGTTTTATATCCGTATCTTTATGTGGAATTTACTTCTTTTTCAGATGAATTGAGAAAGCGATGTTCTAAGAGTGTCAAGTTGCAGACAGGTTATAGGGGAGGAAGGGCGCTATCTTAGTAAGCAATAATTGGATGGGTGGTGTGCTCGTGGTAGTCATGTCGTTGGTTTCTGTTTGCATCCAGGCGGAACCGGTTATTGTTGAGCAACAAGTATGTCAGGGTTGCCACACGGGTATGAGCCACCCGGTGGCGGTTGAACGGAAGAGACTGGACGCCTGTCTTAGTTGCCATACGGAGAGTGAGGCTGACAGGGACGTCATGAAAGTCCGTCATTCAGCGCATCAGCAAGTGGATTTTACTCGCAGTAAAAAGATGGCTGAGTTTGCACCAGGGATGCATTTGCCGATGGTTTATGAGAAGACGCGGATCGGTAAGCAAGCCAATAAGATGGTATTGATCCCGGCAGGTGAATTCATCATGGGTTCAGACCAACGTTTGCCAGATGAGGGGCCAGAGCATCGGGTGTTTCTAGAGGTATATTGGCTGGATCGCTATGAGGTCACTAATCTGCAGTACAAACAATTTATCGATGCTACCCATCGTAAATCACCTCGCCATTATGAAAACAGAACGTTTCCAGGTGGCCTGGTTGACCATCCTGTGGTGTATGTCAGCTGGTACGATGCCACTGATTATTGCGCCTGGGTTGGTAAGCGTCTACCGAGCGGTGCTGAGTGGGAAAAGGCGGCACGAGGAGATGATGCAAGGGTATATCGGTAACGAATTTGATATTACCCGCGCTAATATGCCGCAGCGCTGGAAAACGTTGAAACAAGCAGGCGGTACCACGCCAGTCGGTGCGTTTAATGAGGGAGTGAGCCCATTTGGCCTGTTTGATATGTCAGGTAACGTATGGGAGTGGACATCATCCTGGTACGAAGCCTATCCGGGCAATCAAAAGCCGACAGAAAATTACGGTCAGACTTATAAAACGTTAAAGGGTGGCTCCTGGTGGAATTGTAGTTT
>QIJH01000157.1 GCA_003232725.1 Chromatiaceae bacterium
CGACTATATTATGACCATTTTGAATGGTGATATCATTCAAAATCACATTTGCGCCAGGGTGTATATGAAAAACACGGTCGGCAAGCAAGCCATCAATCGCCACTACATCCGAACCAGCACCATTGATAATAACTCGTTTCCAAATATCAAGATCACCGCTCCCCGCATCCTCTTCGAGCACCCCTAGCTCGCTGAGGTAATAAGTGCCACTATTCAAAAGTTCGATCGTGGTAGTAGAGCCATCCAAAAAAGCATTCGCTTCCTGAATCGCGGCTCGCAAGCTACAAGTTGCCGAAGCCGTTTGACAGATGCCATCTCCTGGATTCGTATCAACCAGATCCAGAAATGTCGTCACAGAAAATGTCTGATTAGCGTGTGTTAACGATGATAGACCCAGCGCCAATCCCAATCCCAGTCCCAACTGAGTTATAATCCCCTTAATCATTTCAACTACCACCCACTTTAAGCCATTTATCTCACGCGGTTTTCCCGGCGCGAACCTCTAATGACACCCACTATATACTGATATGAGGTAAAAATTAAAGTTTATGGGGGAATTACCGCTATATAGAGTCTGAAAATGAGATCAACATCACACTTTCAAGGCGTGAACAAACGCTCGGTGCGAGCCGCCATAACAAAGTCATTCTCATGTAACCCTTTGATTTTATGTGTCCACCACGTGACCGTGAGCCTGCCCCACTCCACCAGCAGGGCTGGGTGATGATTTTCCTGCTGCGCAATCTCCGCCACCTTTTCTGCCTGCGCCATCGCATCTAAAAAGCCGCTATAAAGATAGATTCGCGTTAGTTGTTTTACCCCGTTAACTTCGATCAATCGCCATTGCGGCAGTTGGTCCAGTAACGCTTCGCACTGCAGTGGTGTTAGCTTTGGTACGTCCGCACGACACGCCTCACACGGCCTCTCTGCTAATTCATCCATTTTCGCCTCCCTGCAACTTAATTGAGCTGCAACGTCCCTACTAATTGTGAGATGTTACTCATACCGTGGCGCGCCATATATTCAACCAGCCCGGCATTAATCTTCGGGCAAACCAGTGGATCATAAAACAGCGCCGTGCCCACACCCACCGCCGAGGCACCGGCGATCATAAACTCAATTGCGTCTTCCGCAGTCATAATCCCGCCCTGCCCAATAATGGGAATATTGTGTCCTTTGCAGACCTGGTAGACCTGATGCGTTTTGAGCAATGCCACCGGCTTAATCGCCGGGCCAGAGAGCCCGCCCTGATTATTGCCGATGATTGGCGTGCGCTGCTCGATATCAATCGCCATGCCCATCAGGGTGTTGATCACCGCGAAGGCGTCAGTACCCGCTTCGATACAGCGTTTGGCGTTGTAGGCGATATCGGTCTGATTGGGTGATAATTTGGTGATCAGCGGTTTGTTGGTCACCGCACGACACGCTTCCACCACGCGTGCCGACATTGCAGGGTCATTACCAAAGGCAACGCCACCCTCTTTTACATTGGGGCAGGAGATATTGATCTCAATCGCATCGATTGGCGAATCGTCAAACAGCCGCGTCACTTCAATATACTCTTCAATGGTCGAACCTGAAACATTGGCAATGAAGCGGGTCTCATTAAAATCAAGCGCCGGCAGGATATCATTCACCACATAGGGTGCACCGGGATTTTGCAGGCCGATGGCATTGATCATACCCGATGGCGTCTCAATCACGCGGTGCGGCGCATTACCGAGGCGTGCGGTGCCGGTGGTACCCTTAAGGCAAATCGCACCCACATCACGATTGGAAAACCCCTCTACCCGCGTGTACTCCTCACCAAAGCCAACACAACCCGACAGTAACACCTGCGGGGTCGCAAACTTCATCCCACAAAACTCAACCGCCAACATCTCATTTTGATTACTCAACTCGCCATCCTTTTTTTGCCCAATCGTCGTTTCGCCATTAACTGCCGTGCGCTGTGGTATATTCCCGCCATGTTTCATATCGTCCTTTACCAGCCGGAGATTCCACCCAACACCGGCAACATTATACGCCTTTGCGCCAACAGTGGGGCACAGCTGCATGTCATCCATCCATGTGGATTTGAATTTGATGATAAAAGATTGCGCCGCGCCGGGCTCGACTACCACGAATTTGCATCAATTCAGGAATATGACGATCTCGACAGCTTCGTCGCCAAGGTAAAACCAGCACGCCTGATCGCCTGCTCCACCAAAGGAACTCATCACCATACCGAGATTGAATACGAGACAGATGACGCACTGATTTTTGGCCCCGAATCCCGCGGCCTGCCTGCTGAACTGCTGGCTTCGTTGCCTGCGGAACAGGTGTTACGCATCCCGATGCTGGCCGATAGCCGCAGCCTGAACCTCTCTAATGCAGTGGCAATTTTTCTTTATGAGGCGTGGCGACAGCAGGGGTTTGGCGGGGCACTGGCTTAGCGGCTTAAGATAGCGATGAAAGCAGAGTTATTTGCTGCGGCACGTGATGATATTCGCCGCTGTGTAGAGAAATTACTGGCCGAAGTTTTATAGCAGACCGACAATCACCTGATGGCGGTCACTGACTGCCTCAACCGTTAATTTATTCAAACCCGCAGCGTCAAGCTGTGCGCGTACTTCATCTACACGGTAGGCGGCAAAGAGCGAATGCTGAAAGTCATGTCGCAGTACATCAGGTTCGTTGGCGACATATAGTTCAACCAGACGCAACACCTCCACCTCACTTTCAGGCCGCATTAGGTCCATCACAAATATCGGCGGTCATTACCTTGTCTGGCACAGGCACGAATCGTCTGCCACAACGTCATCGGGTCTTTAAGGTGATGTAACAGGCTATTACTGATCACCGCATCAAACTGCTGCTGCTCCAGCTCCTTATCGGGCAGATAACAATTCCGCAGTTCAATACGCTTTGAAAGCCCCGCAGCGGCAACCGCTCTGATGCCATACGCCAACATTTCATCAGCGCCATCAACCCCGTCAACCTCACAATCGGGAAAGGCGCGTGCAAAACGGATTGAGATATCCGCCGGGCCACAACCGAGATCGAGCACCCGCCCTGTGATTTGCCGCCCCGGCCAGCGTTGCTGAAACAACGTAATCACATTTTGATGCGCTTCATCGAAATTGGCCTCGGCGTATGCCCGTGCCTGCGCATCGTCATCCATCAAGTCAGGTTCAGGCACTCTATCCATGCTTAATCCGGCAAAATTGTTTCACCGTGATAAAGCGCTTCAACCGTCTCACGACGACGAATCAAATAGCTCTTATCACCATCGACCATCACTTCCGGCACAGCGTGGGCGTGAGTTATAAGTCGAAGCCATTGAGAAGCCATAGGCACCAGAAGAACGTACCGCGAGCAGGTCGCCTTGCTCCAGCGCAAGTTCACGCTCTTTACCAATGAAGTCTCCTGTTTCACAGACTGGTCCGACAATGTCATAGGTTTTCGTGTCTGCTTCCGATGTCTGTTGCAGGGGAATAATCGCCTGCCACGCACTATACAGCGATGGACGCAGTAGATCATTCATGCCCGCATCAACGATCGCAAAGTTTTTGTGCTCATTACTTTTAAGGTATTCGACCTGAGTCAGCATCACACCCGCATTCCCGGCAATCGCACGCCCCGGTTCCA
>QIJH01000179.1 GCA_003232725.1 Chromatiaceae bacterium
TGATTCGTCAGGATCTGAATGTACCGCTTAAAGATGGCGCGGTATCGGATGACACGCGCATTCGCGCGTCACTACCGACTATTCAAAAGGCACTTGAAGGTGGTGCCAAGGTGATGATCATGTCTCATTTGGGGCGTCCCACCGAAGGTGAATATGCTGATGAGTATTCGCTGGCAGCTGTTGCGGCTCACATGGCTGATCTATTAGGCAAGAAAGTTAAGTTGGTTAAAGAGTACCTGAATGGCGTTGAACTGGTTGACGGTGAAATCGCTCTTCTTGAAAACGTACGTTTTAATGCGGGCGAAAAGAAAAATGAAGATGTACTGGCAAAACAGTACGCGGCACTTTGTGATGTGTTTGTGATGGATGCCTTCGGTACTGCGCATCGCGCACAGGCATCGACTCATGGTGTTGCCAAATTTGCGCCAACAGCATGTGCAGGCCCACTGCTGGCAGGTGAGCTGGAAGCCCTGGGCAAAGCATTGGATAATCCTGCGCGCCCTATGGTGGCGATTGTGGGTGGTTCTAAAGTTTCAACCAAGCTAACCGTGCTGGAATCACTTTCTAAAATTGTTGATCAGCTGATTGTCGGTGGTGGCATCGCGAATACTTTTATTGCGGCGGCTGGATACAATGTGGGTAAGTCACTTTACGAGGCCGACCTGATTGATACTGCTAAGAAGCTGACAGCCGATGCGAAATCACGCGGTGCTGACATTCCAGTGCCAAGCGATGTTGTCTGTGCTAAAGAGTTTGCTGAAAATGCTGCGGCAGAATTAAAAGCGGCATCTGATGTTGCCGACGATGATATGGTATTTGATATCGGCCCTGATAGCGCGAAAGAGCTGGCTGAAATTATAAAGAATGCTGGCACTATCGTCTGGAATGGCCCGGTAGGCGTATTTGAGTTTGATCAGTTTGGTGAAGGGACTAAAGCAATTGCAAATGCGATTGCAGAGAGCTCTGCATTCTCAATCGCAGGGGGTGGTGATACATTGGCAGCTGTTTCGAAATATGGCATTGCTGATAAGGTTTCATATATTTCTACGGGTGGTGGCGCATTTCTTGAGTTTCTGGAAGGTAAAAAACTGCCGGCCGTTGAGATCCTGGAAGCACGCGCTAAGTAACAGCAGCTACATATGGTGGCCAGGTGCCGCCTGTTTTTAATATTAATATCTAGGAGAAGATAAGTTGCGCAGAACAAAGATTGTCGCGACGCTAGGGCCGGCGACAGACGACCTTAAAGTGTTGGAATCACTGGTAGTAGCCGGTGTGGATGTTGTGCGTTTGAATTTTTCTCACGGCTCTTTTGAAGAGCAAAAATTCCGTGCGGATAATATTAGAATATTTGCAGAAAAACACGGTAAAGCAATAGGTGTGCTGGTTGATCTGCAGGGGCCAAAGATTCGTACCTGTAAATTCAAGGAAGGTAAAGTTAACCTGGTTGAAGGTGATCGCTTTATTCTTGATGCGGCGCTAGGTGATCTTGACGGAACTAATGAGCGAGTAGGCCTTACGTATAAGCAGTTGCCGAATGATGTGAAGGCGGGTGATACATTATTGCTTGATGATGGTCGTATGATTCTGGAAGTGAGCGAGGTTAAAGGTCAGGAAGTACACACTAAAGTGATGCACACCGGCCCTTTGTCGAATAACAAAGGGATTAACCTGCAAGGTGGTGGCCTTTCTGCTCCTGCTTTAACGGAAAAAGATAAAATTGATATTATCTCTGCGGCAAAAATCGATGCTGACTTTGTTGCGGTCTCTTTTCCTCGTACGGCGGCGGATGTTCATGAATGTCGTCGTTTGTTGGAAGAAGCGGGTAGCGATGCTGCGATTGTTTCCAAGATTGAACGTGCTGAGGCACTGGATGTGATCGATGAAATCATTGAAGCTTCCGAAGTGATTATGGTGGCACGTGGTGATCTCGGTGTTGAAGTGGGCGATGCTGAACTGCCTGCCATTCAAAAAGACCTGATTAAGCGTGCGCGTGCGATGGATCGCGTGGTGATCACTGCCACCCAGATGATGGAGTCGATGATTGAAAACCCGATTCCAACACGCGCTGAAGTATTTGATGTCGCTAATGCTGTACTCGATGGTACGGACGCGGTGATGCTGTCAGGTGAAACTGCAGCGGGTAAGTACCCAGCGAAAGTAGTTGAATCAATGGGGCGCATTTGTGAAGAGGCAGAAAAGCAAAGCACCACGCGTGTTTCTGATCACCGTGTCGACCTGACTTTTGGCCGTACCGATGAAGCGATTGCGATGGCAACGATGTATACAGCTAACCATCTGGATGTTGATGGTATTGCGGCACTGACCGAGTCTGGCTCTACCGCGCTTTGGATGTCTCGGATTAGTTCTGGTCTGCCAATCTATGCGTTGACTCAGAGCGAAAAAACCAAACGTCGTATGACGCTGTATCGTGGTGTGTACCCGATGAGTATTAATATTGATGATGTTAAGCAGTACCAGCTTAGCGCACATGCGCAAAAAGTATTATTAGAGCGTGGCGTTGTTAAAAATGACGACCTGATCATCATCACCAAAGGTGACAAGGTGGGCGTTGATGGTGGCACCAACTCGATGAAAATTGTTCGTATCGGGGCTTGATCATTTAGTATTTCCTTGATAGTAACGTATTAAATTTTTTTAAAACTTAAATAACCTTAAATAATAGGAGAAACAGAAATGGCTTTGATTTCACTACGCCAATTACTGGATCATGCTGCGGAAAATGCTTATGTAATGTCAACAACATGGAACAGGTTCACGCGATCATGCGGGCTGCGGATGCGGTTAATTCACCCGTGATCATGCAGGGTTCTGCTGGTGCGCGCTCTTATGCGGGCGAACCTTTTCTGCGTCATTTGATCTTGGCTGCCGTTGAGCAGTATCCACACATTCCTGTTGTGATGCATCAGGATCATGGTTCTGAGCCAGCCGTATGCCTGCGTTCTATCCAGTCTGGTTTTTCATCAGTGATGATGGATGGTTCTTTAGAAGCGGATATGAAAACGCCTTCTTCTTTTGAATACAACGTTAATGTCACCAAAACGGTTGTTGATATGGCACATGCCGGTGGTGTTTCTGTTGAGGGTGAGCTGGGTTGCCTGGGTTCTCTTGAAACCGGTGAGATGGGCGAAGAAGATGGCCATGGCGCAGAAGGAAAGCTTGATCTTGAACTGCTGCTGACCGATCCACAGGAAGCTAAAGACTTCGTCGAGAAAACTGATGTAGATGCGTTGGCGATCGCGATTGGTACTTCTCATGGTGCCTACAAGTTTACCAAGAAGCCTACCGGTGACGTGTTGCGTATTGACCGTATCAAAGAGATTCACCAGGTAATCCCTAACACCCATCTGGTGATGCATGGTTCTTCTTCAGTGCCGCAGGAGTGGTTGGAAATCATCAACAACTACGGTGGTGACATGGGGCAGACTTATGGCGTACCTGTTAGTGAAATCGTTGAAGGTATCAAGCATGGCGTACGTAAGGTGAATATTGATACCGATCTGCGTATGGCGTCTACTGGTGCGGTGCGTAAGTTCCTGGCTGAAAATACTGCTAACTTTGATCCACGTAAGTTCCTGAAAGAATCGACTGCCGCGATGTCTGATATTTG
>QIJH01000245.1 GCA_003232725.1 Chromatiaceae bacterium
GGGTCGTTAACCAGTGGTTAAAAAAGGCCGTACTGCTCTCATTCCGCATCGAAGACAATGAATTTATGAAGGGAGGCTTCACCAACTACTATGACAAAGTGCAATCTAAATTTGCTGACTACAACTCACGTGATTTCCGTGAAGCAGGCGTTCGCGTGGTACCACCCGCAACTGCACGTCGTGGTTCATACATTGCCCCCAACACGGTATTGATGCCGTCATACGTTAACATCGGTGCATACGTGGATAGCGGCACCATGGTTGATGCATGGGCCACCGTTGGCTCATGTGCGCAGATTGGTAAAAATGTCCATCTCTCTGGTGGCGTCGGCATCGGCGGTGTTTTAGAACCCCTACAGGCGAATCCAACCATCATCGAAGATAACTGCTTTATCGGTGCCCGTTCTGAGATCGTTGAAGGGGTCATTGTAGAAGAGAACGCGGTGATTTCAATGGGCGTTTACATCGGACAAAGCACTAAGATTTACAACCGTATGACTGGCGAAATCACCTTTGGCCGTGTACCAACCGGCGCCGTGGTTGTGCCTGGTAACCTACCAGCCAAAGATGGTTCTCACAGTCTTTACTGCGCAGTGATCATTAAACAGGTTGATGAGAAGACCCGCAGCAAAATTGGCATCAACGAACTACTACGCGAAGCGTAAACCCTGATGATCACGCTCTACGGTATTAAGAACTGCGACACTGTGCGCAAGGCCTGCAAGTGGCTCGACGCAAATGGCGTCGAGTACCACTATCATGATGTGCGCAAAGATGGACTGACCGCGACCAAGGTCAAGCAATGGACCAAATCTATCGACTGGGAGCTACTGCTCAACCGCAGAGGTTTGACGTGGCGCCAGCTCTCCGATGATGAAAAGGCCGACCTCAATAAAAGCAAAGCCGTGAGGCTGATGGCAGAGAAACCAACGCTCATCAAAAGGCCGGTTATTGAAACAGGCAAGGACAATTCAGTTCTGGTTGGCTTTAATGAAGAAACTTACAAAGCGGAGCTGCTATAACCATGTCTGCCACCTTTGACCTTGCCTGCGATCTGATCGCGCGACCATCTGTCACCCCGGATGATATGGGTTGTCAGGAAGTGATGATACAGCGTTTGGAAGCGATCGGTTTTGCCATCGAGCGTCTCCGTTTTGGTGATGTCGATAACTTCTGGGCACGGCGCGGCAGCGCAACACCACTGTTTGCCTTTGCTGGCCACACCGACGTGGTACCAACCGGGCCAAAAGATCAATGGCATTCTGACCCGTTCAAACCAGAGGTACGCGACGGCCTGCTTTATGGTCGTGGTGCTGCCGATATGAAAGGCAGCCTTGCCGCCATGGTCACCGCCTGTGAGCAATTTGTGGCAACACATGCAGACCGAAGAAGGGCCGAGCATCAACGGTACCGTGAAAGTGATGGAGCACCTGGAAGCGCGTGGCGAGAAGATCGACTGGTGTCTGGTGGGTGAACCGACCAGTACCAGCCAGGTGGGTGACATCATCAAAAATGGCCGCCGTGGTTCACTTGGCTGCCAATTAACAATCCATGGCGTACAGGGCCATATCGCCTACCCGCATCTAGCCCAAAACCCAATCCACCTTTTTTCACCGGCGCTGACCGAGCTGGCAGAAATCGAATGGGACCAGGGCAACCCGTATTTTCCCGCAACCTCTTTTCAGGTATCCAACATCAACGGCGGCACCGGTGCCACCAATGTGATTCCAGGCGATCTCAATATCATCTTCAACTTCCGCTTTTCAACCGAAGTCACTGAACAACAACTGAGAGATGGCGTTGAGGCAGTGCTCGACAGACACCAGCTCAACTACACCATTAACTGGATACTCTCCGGCAAGCCATTTTTAACGCCACCCGGCACACTAGTTAACGCCACCATTGCAGCAATCAAGGATGCCACCGGGATTGATGCGGCGCTCTCCACCAGCGGCGGTACTTCCGATGGCCGCTTTATTGCACCCACTGGTAGTCAGGTAATTGAATTGGGGCCGCGCAACGACACCATCCATAAAATAAATGAATGTGTCAACGCTAAAGATCTCGATAAATTGTCAGCTATATATGAGGGTATCCTGAAAAAATTACTGGGATGATTTAATTCAATGTGAGACCTTTGCACGAGAACTCGTTTTCGTTCCAGTAAGGCATAAATGTGGGTAACCGACAGGGAAAGATCATCATGAGTGACTCTTCAAATGACAAACGTCGCTTTAGCCGTGTCGATTTCAACACATTCACCACCATCAGTCGTGACAACCATCACTGGCAGAGCTATCTGATCGATATTTCACTGAAAGGTCTCTTGATTGACTTGCCTGAAGGGTGGCACGGCAACATTGGCGATGAATATAAAGTCGCGGTGATTCTGAAAGAAGATGAAGTCGCGATCAATATGACAGCATCCATCGTCCATATCCAGCATAACCGCATTGGTTTCCGTTGCGAGCATATTGATACCAACAGCATCACACATCTACGACGCCTGATGGAACTCAACCTGGGTGATGCCGAGCTGGTGAATCGAGAGCTATCGATGCTCAATCACGCTTAAACTTCAACACAAGTTTTATTGCGATGAAAAAAAGATATCGCCATAACGTGCCCTGACCCGACCACCACTATTATCACTATCACTCATGATCGCCACCGCATCAATTCGATCAATATCGTCACCAAACAGGCGCCTGAAATCCTCTCGTACATTGCGTTTTTCACTCACCCATTGGCCACTCTGCTGCTCACCTGAACGTACCGCCACCATCGCAGCACGGCGGGTATAGGCATTGCGCCAATGGCTATCGATCGGCTGGCTATTAGACCAGACATAGTTGATTGCGCGTGTACGCCAGAAAAAAAACCCGCCAGAGACCACCACATAAATCCGCACCGGATAATCATCACCCGACTTAAGCTTTTCATCATTGCCCTGTAAAACACCATCAACCCACCACGACCAGTTAAGATAAGGCGTTTTATTGAGATCGATGGTAATTTCACGGAATAGCCCTGAAGCCGTGCCGTTGGCAGTCGCTTCAAGCGACTGACGACCCGCATCCGTCACAAAGTGATAACGGGTATGGCCAACAAAAGACTTCTCTTGCCACTCGTCCAGAGAGCCAGCGGAAAAATGAGCAACCAGACGCTCTTCCGCTTTTCCCTGTATCGACACCATCAATAAGACAATGGCGACTATCACTCGCCATCCATTCACATTTAAAACCACCACACCCACCCCCGGGAAAATCATCACGACTGATGATAATAACTAGTCTCCCCTGAAGAGCAAATAAGTTGTTGAAAGAAAAAGATAATGAGTTAAGTAAAGTATCGTCCAGAAATTGGCGTTCATCACCGGGCAGATTCAACCCTGAAGTGCATAATTCCCTAAGCTGACCAGTGAAGTGGGGTTTAAATGTGACAAAATGAGTGAAACGAATTCACATTTAAACCACGCTTTACTGGGTCAGTCTTGATGCGTCTTGTATGGATAATACAGCCTTGTAAGCTGCTTTAATACTCAAACATTTCCGGCAAGCAGGAGCAGAGTTCCACTTGTGTTTTAGCGCTAATCATTCCCAGTTTTTTTACTAACCTAGATTTATCAATGGCTCTAATTTGATCAAGCAAAACCAACCCACTTTTTCCTTTGAACCTACACTTAATTCGACACGGAAACTCAAAACCCTTTGTTGTCATTGGCGCCATAAGCACCGTCGATAGGGCTGACATTTCATTTGGTGATACCACAACACAAGGCCGTGTTTTATTGATTTCTCGCCCCTTTGGGGGATTGAGATCAACGAGCCATATATCAAATCGCTTAACTATCACCATTCCAGCTTGTCATCCGAGGACAAGGGGATATCAAGCCACTCGCTGTCGAGAGATTCTTTCCCTTGGGGCGCGACCACCCCCTCTATTGCCTCTTTCCACCCGTCCCTCGCTTCTTTTTCAGGCGTAATAAGCAGCCCATCGCTAACCAACTGTAATTTAAGTT
>QIJH01000205.1 GCA_003232725.1 Chromatiaceae bacterium
AGTGCCATTCGCTAAGCTGGTGCTGCTGGATGGTGATATGCCTGAACAGAATTTCCCACTGAGTAATTCTGACCAGTTTAAACCAGGCAAGATCATTAAGATTAATGCTGGCTACGATGATGATGAAGAAACGATTTTTGAAGGCGTTGTGATTCGTCATGGAATCAAAATGGGCGCTGATAATTTTAGCCGCCTAGTGATCGAATGCCGTGATAAGGCAGTGGCAATGACGGTTGGACGGAAAAATGCCAACTATATCGACTCGAAAGATAGCGATGTTATCACCACATTGATCGGAAATTCGAGCGGTTTGACTGCCGATGTTGAGGCCAGCACCACCCAGTATAAAGAGCTGGTACAGTATTATAGTACTGATTGGGATTTTATGCTTTCGCGTGCCGAGGTTAACGGCATGGTGGTCTGCGTTGAAGCGGGTAAAGTCACTGTTGGTGCGCCACTTGGCAGTGAAGCGGCTACGCTGGTGGTGACTTATGGCGAAGATATGATGGAGTTTAGTGCAGATCTGGATGCGCGCAGTCAACTAACCTCTGTTGAAAGTGTTGCCTGGGATCCCGCTCAACAAGCGCTGGCGAGTGAAACGGCGAGTAAAACAACCGTTGGTGAAAGCGGCAACATCACCTCTGATGAGTTGGCGAAAGTGCTCGGGTTAGATAAGTTTTGCTTGCAGTCTGCTGTACCGCAGGAGAGCGATGCGTTAAGCGGTTGGGCGAAGGGCCAGCAGCTTAAAGCGGCGTTGGCACGCATCCGTGGGCGGATGAAGTTTCAGGGAAGCGCGCTGGCCAAAGTGGGCGGGGTGATTGAGTTGGCAGGTGTCGGTGAACGATTTAACGGAACGGTGTATGTGAGTGGTGTTGAGCATGAAATCGCCAATGGTCAGTGGAGTACGCGGGTTGTGTTTGGTATGTCTGACCACTGGTTCGCAGAACAGCGTGATCTGGTGGCACCACCTGCCTCTGGTCTGCTACCGGGGGTCGAAGGATTACAGATAGGCGTGGTGATGAAACTGGATGCCGACCCTGCCGGTGAATTCAGAATTCAGGTGAAATTACCCATCATGCAGGCGGAGACGGAGGGTGTCTGGGCGAGGCTGGCCAACCTTCATGCCTCGCAGGGGTTTGGTGCATTTTTTATTCCTGAGATTGATGATGAAGTGATTATTGGTTATCTCAATAATGATCCGAACCACCCGCTCGTGTTGGGAAGTCTCTATAGCAGTAAACATGCGTTGCCTTATGAATTGACGGCGGACAATTTCATCAAAGGTTTGGTGACAAAAGAGAAACTCAAGATTGAGCTGGATGATGAAAAGAAAATTATCACTATTGTCACGCCGGGTGAAAACACGGTGGTGCTGAGTGACGATGGCAAGTCAATCTTGTTGCAAGATCAAAGCGGGAATAAGGTCGAGTTGAACGATGGTGGTATCACGATTGATAGCCCTAAAGATATTACCATTAGCGCAAAAGGAAAAATCTCGATGGAGGCAGTTGGCAATATTGAAGTAGCATCTTCAGGAGGCGATGTGACGGTAGATGGTTTAAATATCACCCATACTGCGAATATTGGCTTTACTGCGAAGGGCAATGCGACGGCCGAGTTATCTGCATCGGGGCAGACGACAGTAAAAGGTGCCATGGTGATGATTAACTAATCAGCCAGAAAATTATTATTTTGATGAATCGTTAATTCGATATCTTATAAGGAGAGTGTGATGCCACCAGCAGCAAGAATTACGGATATGCATACCTGTCCAATGGTAACCGGGATTGTGCCGCATGTTGGCGGGCCGGTGATTGGGCCGGGTGTGCCCACGGTCATTATCGGTAAAATGCCTGCGGCAGTGGTTGGCGATAGCTGCACCTGTGTCGGGCCGCCAGATACCATCGCCAAAGGCTCGGCAACAGTGATGATTGGCGGTAAACCTGCGGCCAGACTGGGCGATACAACGGGGCATGGTGGCAGTGTGGTACTGGGCTGTTTCACTGTCATGATTGGCGGTTAGTGACGATGGCAAAAATTAGTGCAGATAAACAGTTCTTAGGCACGGGATGGGGTTTCCCGCCTACGTTTAATAAAAGTGCGAATGGCATGAGTGTCGAGATGGTGTCGAATCATCAGGATATTAATGAGAGCCTGCGTATCTTGCTCGATACTGCGCCAGGTGAGCGGGTGATGTTCCCGACTTACGGTTGTGGCATCAAGCGCATGGTATTCGAAAAAATTGATGAAAGTATGATGACAGCGCTTAAGGATACGATTGCGCGCGCAATTTTATTTTTTGAGCCACGTATTACGCTGGATAGTATTGATGTAGACCTGGCAGATCAGTTCAATGGCTGTGTCAGATTTCGTCTTAATTACACCGTGCGTACCACCAATAATAGAAGCAATATCGTTTATCCATACTATATTAACGAAGGTAGCAATGTGCGTCTTTGATGCAAAAGGTGATAGAGCGTAGTCATGAAGGACCGCAGCGCAAATAGCAGAATTATCGATGGCACTGATCAGTGGCACGGTTATTTCAATGCCGATGAGATGAGTTTTGAGATGCTGCTATCGATGGCCTCTGAGTATGCTGAGAATTTTAATTACTACAATGTGGTTAATCAGAAAGATGGCAGTTGGGGTTCGCTTTTTAATGCTAATGAAGTGGTGATTATGGTACTGATAGCGACCCACGATTTGCCACGACTCACATTAGAATTCTCTCGTCTGGAGTCATCCAATATAGCAGCGCATGCTGAATATGTGGTGAAAGTAGCATATTACTGGCTGCAGCACCTTGCTGCTGCATCGACTGAATCGGCAGTTGTGGTGCGCCGTCATATTCACGATATGGCCAGCATGAATTTACTGGATGGTTTACATACTGCTGCTGATATTATTTATCGCAGTGAGGGTGGTCTTGAACGATTAGAGGCGGTGAATATTTCGGGATTAAGCCCGGTATGGAATATTCATCGAAATGGTGATGATTTTTCTTTTTCACAAGCACGCGAACTGGATTTAGATGATTACCTGGCAGTGAAGGCGCAGCTTGAGTCTACGCTACTTAAGATGGTCGAGGCAGTACGCTACCTGAAAACAGTGGTCGTTGGCGCATTAGAACAGTCGTTAAAAGGGCAGGCGCATGAACCTGCGATTGGCCTTTATATGGTGTTCCTGCATTTATATAAAGCCGCACAAAAACGACTTAACCATTTTACAGCGCGCCACCTTGAATTTTATTATCGCGACTGCCTGCAGACAGCACCAAACAAACGAAAAACAGAGAGCCTGTTTTTAAAGTTTGCGCCAGCACCTGGCGTCAAACCATTTATTGTTGATAGTGAACTTGCCTTTACCTCAGAAAAAAACAGCAATGCGACTAATCTGCTGTATCACCTTAAAGATCCGTTACTCGTGCGGCGCGCCCATGTGCGCTCATTAAAGACATTGTATCTGCAGCGTAATCGGCTGATGTCACCGGAATGTGAGATGGGTCATGTTACCCGAATGAAACTCTACGAGCGGACGCTATCGCAGGAGAAAGAGACGCAGGCTGCGGCGATACCATTTTTTGGGGATGTGAAAAGTGGTGTGCGCTTGACAGGTATGACAGATGCGATAACCGGGTTTAGTATTGCCTCGCCAATGATGGCATTGAAAGAGGGACGGCGAGAGATTGAGCTGAAGATTGACTTTATGGTGCCGGATAATATAACCATCGATCATGAATTTAGTGACAAACGAGTCATTGATTCGAGCGACAGTTTTAAATTATGGTTTGGGAAAGTATTTAGTTACTACCTGCTGATGGGGGCGGCCTTTCTCAATGAAGCGCGTCGCACCCGGATGCTTGAACTGATTGCTCAATATGATGACGATGGCGCCTGTAAAAAACTATTAGAAAGCGATTGGGAAGAGCTATTCTACCGCCTGTTAAAACGACCTTTTACCATCTCACTGAGCGCTGAAAATGGTTGGTTAACGGTTAATGATTATCTCGTTTCTCCTGCAATAGAAGATGATAACGGCAGCAATAGCGGCCTTAAAGTGAGTTTGTCACTGGATCATAGCGTAGCAGCGGTGATTCCATACAAGCGTGAAATACATGGCGGGAATCGTGTTTGTGAGCTGCCGATGATTAATGTGCTGGTTGATCCTGAGGCCAGTTTTTTCTCCTATTCACTGTTGAACTCGCTTGCGGTTAGCAGCGTGGAAATTGATGTTGCCGTAACGGGTGTGAAAGACGTTGTTATTTCAAATCACCTCGGGCGACTTGACCCCACCAAACCCTTTTCACCTTTTGGCCCGCTGCCAACACGTCATTCGTATCTGGTAGTGGGCAGCCGGGAAGCGGCGGGTAAGCAGGTGGTCGAGATGGAGCTTGCACTGGAATGGGGTGACCTGCCGATGGATAGTGGTGGTTTCCCAACGTATTATCAGGGGTATGACTTTGTGCCGTTGAACTCAAGCTTTGAAGCCGAAATAACAGTGTTGCAAGATGGTAACTGGATGCCGAATAAGGCAGAAACACAGTACCGCGTCGGCCTGTTTCAGAGTGGTAAAGGCGGCGTGGTGAACGACAAAAAAATGGTTGCTGTTGGCGCTGTTGGCTATTTTAAACCACTGGATAGTGCTGAAATAGATGAACGTTTTGAATATCGCTCTGGTGCTCGTAATGGCTTTATTCGCCTGCAAATGTCCTCACCCGACAGTGCCTTTGGGCATGCAGAATACCCGCACCTGTTAACGCGCGTGCTGACAGAAAACAGCCGCAGGAAAAAACCGCTAGCCATGCCTAACCCACCTTATACACCGTTAATAAAGCAGGTATTACTTAATTATAAAGCGCATAGCATCATTAGAATGGGGGTTGATTTTTCACTCAACAAACCCTCCATGGACGAACGTTTTTTTCATGTACATCCTTTTGGTGTCAAACAGGAATATCCGACAGCAAACAAAAATAGAGTACAACTTTTCCCACATTATGAAGATGATGGAAATCTGTTTATCGGCATTGAAGCCGCTGAGTTAAATGGCACGCTTAACCTCTATTTTGATCTGGATGAAGAAACCACAAGCGTCTCTCTCTCTTCCCGTTCACTGATGCGTTGGTATTGCTTAACGAAAAATGGATGGCGCTTGCTTGAACCTAATAGACTCTTATCTGATTCGACAGAAGGTTTTTTGATGTCAGGTGTGGTGACCATTGATTTACCTGCGGGCATGATTAGCGATAGTCTGGTGATGCCTACGGGGCAATACTGGCTTAAAGTGGCAACGAGCGGCGCGCTGGAGAGCTTTGCTGGGCTCAGTGCTATTGTGACTAATGTGGCACAACTGGAGTGCGCCGTTAAAACAGTCGAAAGCAACGAAATGATGACTGTGTGGCGCAGTGTCACCAAACTGCCAGGCCTTGCTGAGCTGAATAATATTGGACACCCCTTTGGTGGACGTGCAGCAGAAGATGAGCGGCATTATAGAAAACGTGTGAGTGAACGGCTGCGACATAAAGGGCGAGCATCGACCGCTTGGGATTACGAGCGCCTTGTTTTAGAGCGTTTTCCGGCGATCTATAAGGTAAAGTGTTTTCCGAATACTGTTTGCCATGACGATGCACCACACCCTGGCAATATTCTGGTCGTTGTTGTTCCGCAGATAAAGCAAGCGGCTCATGGCACTTGCGAGCGCGGCATGGTCAATAGTGCAGAACTGGTTCGCGTGAGAACATTTATTCAACAACTGGTATCACCCTTTGTGACGGTCGAGGTTAGAAACCCCGCGTACGAACGCATTCAGGTGAGATGTACAGTGAAATTTTCTGGCGACATTAATGCGGGTGGCCTTTACATTAATAAATTAAACCAAGCGGTGTCAGATTATATCTGTCCTTGGTGTGATAGCGGTTATCAGGCGAAATTTGGCTGGATTATCCGTGCAGACGATATTGAATCATATATCCGTGAATTAGATTATGTGGATTTTGTGACTAACTTTTCAATGCTTCATCTCACCGATGAGGCGCATGAAAAACACACCCTGAAAGATACCGCTACACTGGATAACCGGCATGATGCGATGATTGAACCACGATATCCGTGGAGTCTTGCGGTGCCGATGCGCCGCCATTTTATAGAAATCGCAACGAGTGTTGAGCCTGTTGACGCAAAACCAACAGGGGTCAATGAACTTGAAA
>QIJH01000210.1 GCA_003232725.1 Chromatiaceae bacterium
GATAGTGCCATTTTGGAAAGCTGTGCAAGCTTGAGATGAAGGATATCGGAAAGCCGTATGCGGGAATAGCGCACGTACGGTTTGATGAGGGGGAGTTGCGCAAATACTATGTATATAGTGGTTTGCGCTGCTCTCTACTCTATTAATGTTGTGTCACATGGTAGCTAGTCCAATTCAACTATTCCTTCGGCTTCCTATGGGCAATAGAAACTGGCGGCGTTATGATTTTGGTACGTAGAGTTCCATGTTTTACAGTGTTATTATGGCTCAAGGTTGTGTTCTCGTTTTTAATGACCTATGGCAAGCACGCTGCCACAAAGCAAATGGAATTTACCTGGTTTTAATGCCTTGACGAGGCAGCAATGACATGGCTTAACACCTGATGGAGTAAACATGATTTCAAGTAAAAAAAGCATCATCTTAATCATCCTTTTGTTGGCAATAACTGGATGTGCAGGGCAAATGAACAAGCAAAAAAGTAGTATGGTTGAATATTTATATTCTGAAGAGTCAGGCGCGATTGTTAAGCCATCAATTCCTGTGTTAAATCTTCCAATAAAAGTAGGAATAGCATTTGTACCTGTTCAATCAATTGAACTAAGAGGTAAAAACCTATGGACAGGGGCCACTGCTAACATCGGTTTAACGGAGGCAGATAAGTCAAATATTCTTGAAAAAGTCGCCGATAACTTTAGAGAGTTAGACTATGTTAGTGAAATAGAAGTGATACCCTCGGCATACCTAACCTCGAAAGGAGGGTTTTCAAATTTAGAGCAACTCCAAACGATGTATGGGATTGATGTCATTGCATTGGTATCGTTAGATCAGGTGCAGTTTACTGATACAGATAAATTTTCTCTCTCATATTTGACTTTAATCGGGGTATATTTCGTTAAAGGGGAAAAGAATGATACGCATACGATGCTTGATACCGCTGTGTTTGATATCACGAGTAAAAAAATGCTTTTTAGAGCGCCAGGTACCAGTAATGTAAAAGGCCGTGCCTCACCAGTAGATTTAAACGAAGAGTTGAGAGCAGACAGCATTAAAGGTATTGAAGCGGCTGCGGTAGAAATGGCGTTAAACCTGGAAATACAGCTGGAGAAACTTAAAGATAAAATAAAACAATCTCCTGAACAGATTAAAGTTATTTCACACGCAGGTTCAGGCGGTGGGTCTGTTGGAATATTTTCAATAACCGCTATGTTATTTTCTGCAATGTACCTGTTTATTAACCGTGAGAAGAAAGTTTAATAAATAGCAGTAATTAATCAATCAATGTTAGCTAATCTGCTGTGATGTCTTAATCACATGCGCCGCCTGAGCTGGTAGAAAATATTGATAATACGGTGCCGAGAGCAGTGGATTACCGGGATGATACTGGATTTCGTAAAGGGAAAAGTAGGCCTCAGCTAGCTCGGGTGGCATCTCCATACGAGAGACGATCTCCAGCAGCTTGGCATTTTCGATCGTTTTTCCGAGTGGCTCACCGTAGGCGCTAATCTGCTGCTTAAGCTCAATAGGGATCGAGCTGTTTTTTTCTGGTTGGGTAAAGACCTGCATCAATAGTCCGCTGGTGTAGTGGCCGGTGGGCGTCATTATTTTTACCCCGGCCTCTTCAAGTGCAGCCATCACCGTTTGCAGCGGCACCGCAATACGTTTGCCATCTTGCAGTGTGGTGGCGCGAATTGCTAAGTGGTGCGCGGTATAGCCGTAGACATGATTCCAGTGCTGAATAATTTGAGTGGCTGCATGGGCATCAGATTGATCAATAAAAACCCGCAGTGCCTGACCATTCTCAAGCATCTTATAAACAGGGTATGCGTTCCAGCCATCGGGGAATTGATAAAAATCTTCACCGCTAAACTGAGTGGTGCTGTAGCCATGTTCCTCTTTGAGCAGGCTGGCAATGCGTTCGGCATCCCGATTTGCCTGATTACCGCAGCGAATAGCGAGGTGATCAAAGATAACATCCCAGCCATATGTCGGTGCGATTTCAAGCAGAGTGAGATCGGCTTGACTATAAAAAAACGATTCAATACTTTTTACCGCGCAGTAGATGTCCAGGTTTTTAACCCAAGCGGCGATCAATTCCGCATGACGGTGGTTGAGGGTGGCGTTTGCCTTTGCCAGTGCCATATTGATAAAGTCATCCGCGTAGGCGGAAACATGTGCCGTGGCACCGGTCAGATCCATTTCGAAACGCAGGCTGTGTTTTGCTGTCTGATATGCCGCTAAAAGATGGGAGACGTCATCAATACCGTTAAAAAGTGAATAGGCCGAAACGGGTTGTGGTTGTGCGACAAACGGGGTGAGATTCAGCGTAAAGAGTTCAGCGGTATCGCCGATGGCCTGGATGGCCTGTTTGTTGTGGGCATGGCCCTGAAACGTTGGGTTTTCATCAATCAGTGACCGGGCAACATTGGCAGCAAAGGTATTCATACGGTTGGCGGGCATAACAGGCTCCACAAAGATGTTGAGTGATGATCTATTTAAGTGGTTTTAGCAGGTCCAGGTAGTGGTTTGGTACTTGGCGGAATAAGGGTGACGACGGAATCATCAAGGCCAGCGTCTATCTCTCTAATATCGGCAAAAAGGGACGAAATATGACTATGCGAAAGGTGTTATTACTGGGCGCAGGCAAGATTGGATCACTGATTGCCACCATGCTATCGGATTCGGGTGGCTATGAGAGACCGATGAGGCGAAAAATCTGGTGAAAGAGTTGGGGCTGGCGCATGTGACGGTGTTTCCACTGGATGCCCAGGATGAGCAAGCCTTAGATAAGGTAATGTCGGGTAAAAACGGTGCGGGCAGATTTGATTCGGTGATTTCGGGGCTGCCTTACTATTGCAATACGTTGGTAGCAGATCTGGCGGTGAAATATGGCCTGAACTATTTTGATCTCACTGAAGATGTCGGTGTGACGCGCCATGTGCAGAATGTCAGTAAAGGGGCGAAGAGTGTTTTTATGCCGCAGTGTGGTCTTGCACCGGGTTTTATCAGCATCGTCGCGAATGATTTGATGAAGAAATTTGAAGTGGTCGACATGGTGAAGATGCGTGTCGGCGCGTTGCCGGTCAATCCCAATAACGCGCTTAAATATTCACTTACGTGGTCAACCGATGGTTTAATCAATGAATATGGCAACACCTGTTATGGGATTGAGAATGGTGAGTTTGTCGCGCTTCAACCACTGGAAGGGTATGAGACGATCACCCTTGATGGCGTATTATATGAGGCATTTAATACCTCGGGTGGTCTGGGTACCTTGTGCGAAACCTATGATGGGATGATTCGCACCATGGATTATAAAACGATGCGCTACCCCGGGCTTGCTGATGAATGAGTTGCGCTTGAATGAAGATCGCGCGACGTTAAAGCGTATTCTTGAACGTGCGATTCCGAAGACGTTGCAGGATGTGGTACTGGTCTATGTTGCTGTGGCCGGTAAGCGCAGTGGGCAGTTTCTTGAAGAAAACTATGTGAAGAAGGTCTATCCGCAGGAAATTGCGGGTAAGTTATGGTCATCGATCCAGATCACCACGGCGGCGGGTATCTGTAGTGTGGTGGACATAGTGCTGTATGACCGGGAACGCTTTCAGGGATTCGTGACGCAGGAGTTGGTGACGCTGGATGAGGTGACGAATAACCGTTTTGGTCAGTATTACGCATGACTGCTGTCTGCCTATATAAGGAGCAAATGCGATGAATCTGCTAAAGACCCTCAAGCTTAAAAAAAATAATGCCGCGACCTATAGTAATGGGGCATGGTTAAAGACGCGTGATGCGGGGGTGATTGAGTCGTTTAATCCGGCGACCGGTGAGTTGATTGCCAAAGCCTATGGTTCCAGCGAAAAAGATTATGAGCTGGTGATGCAGGCAAGTGTTGCGGCGCAACGTGAATGGGCGAAAGTGCCTGCACCGCAACGTGGTGAGGTGATTCGACAATTGGGTAATGCATTGCGTGAAAACAAAGATGCGCTTGGCTCATTGGTTGCATTGGAGATGGGCAAGATTAAACAGGAAGGCGATGGTGAAGTGCAGGAGATGATCGACATCGCGGATCTCGCGGTGGGCCAGTCGCGCATGTTGTATGGCAACACCATGCATTCTGAGCGCTTTGAGCATCGTATGTATGAGCAGTGGCATCCGATGGGGGTGGTGGGTGTGATTAGTGCATTTAACTTTCCAGTGGCGGTGTGGGCGTGGAACGCTTTTATTGCCGCGATCTGTGGTAACACGGTAGTGTGGAAGCCGTCATCAAAGACGCCACTGTGTGCGATTGCGGTACAACATATCTGTAACGGTGTATTGGAAAAGATGGGTTATCCGGCAATTTTCTCGTTATTTTTACCCGTTGATAACCATCTGGCACAGCGTTTTGTGGATGACCGGCGTGTGGCACTGATGTCGTTTACCGGCTCAAGTCGCGTCGGGCATGAAGTGGCGCAGCGGGTGGCGCGACGTTTGGGCCGTTACCTGCTGGAGTGCAGTGGTAACAATGCGATCATTGTGGATCAGTCAGCGGATCTTGATATCGCGGTACCGGCGATTGTCTTTGGGGCAGTTGGTACGGCAGGGCAGCGCTGTACCTCAACCCGCCGCCTGATTGTGCCCGCACTGGTCAATGGCTATGGTCAGGTACGTATTGGTAATCCATTGCGTAAAAACACATTAATGGGGCCATTGATTGATGATGGTGCGGTGATGGGGTTCAGGGCCGCAATCGAGCAAGCGCAGTTGCAGGGCGGAAAGCTACTGTTTGGTGGTAAATCGCGAC
Source organism: Chromatiaceae bacterium (assembly GCA_003232725.1). GTDB lineage: Bacteria > Pseudomonadota > Gammaproteobacteria > SZUA-140 > SZUA-140 > SZUA-76. The sequence goes on from QIJH01000210.1 coordinate 4,784, forward strand.
GTGGCAAAGGCAATTTTGTTGAGCCAACATTGATTGAAATGAAGTGCCAGAGCGCAGTGGTTAAAGATGAGACCTTTGCACCGATTCTTTATGTGATGAAATACAAAACACTGGATGAGGCAATCGCACTGCAAAATGACGTGCCACAGGGACTGTCGTCCGCCATTTTCACCAGCACCTTACAACACGCGGAGCAGTTTTTGTCGGCACAAGGCAGTGACTGTGGTATAGCCAACGTCAATATTGGTACCTCGGGGGCTGAGATCGGTGGTGCCTTTGGTGGCGAAAAAGAGACTGGGGGCGGCCGCGAGGCGGGCTCCGATTGCTGGAAGGCCTATATGCGACGCCAGACCAATACTATTAACTGGGGGGCTGAGCTACCACTCGCACAGGGGATTAAATTTAAGCTGGTTTGAGCGCTCAACCACGTGAACCTGAACGGTGCTTAAATACCCATCCAAGTTAGTCAATAATAACCATGCAAAAAGTAATTGATTTAATTTTTTTCATCGCCTACACTCTTTAACGCACTACAGACATCCCTGAGCATCTCCTCCTCTCTTTAGAATTGGAGATTCCAGTTCAGAGTGGTGTGAAGGGATGGCGCTTCACCGGCACACTCCCGGCTGCGACGAGATTCAAGTGGATAATGGATTATCGTTACTTGGATTTCTTCCCCCCTGCGCAGTCGGGGTTTGCCGAATTTCAACGGTGAACACTAAAAATAATTTTCAGCCTAATATTTTATCTATCATATTGATAATTAAAGTTTTTTTAATATTGTCATGTAATTAGGCGAAAAAAAACGCCGCCCATTTATTGGACGGCGTTTTCAGTGCTAGCTAAAACTGGCCTACTGGCTGTTTAAGCTGAGCGCTTTTTTTCCATCATGTCGTGAACGACCGGATTAAGGATGATTTCCATCGCCAGCCCCATTTTTCCACCAGGCAGCACGATGGTGTTTGGACGAGACATCCATGAATCCTTCAGCATTGAAAGATAGTAGGGCAGGTCATGTTTTTCTGGATGCCTGAAACGAATCACAATCAGGCTTTCGTCAGGTGTTGGAATATCGCGTGAGATGAACGGGTTTGATGTATCGACCACAGGCACACGCTGGAAGTTGATATCCGTGCGAGAGAACTGAGGGGTAATGGTATTGACGTAATCAGGCATGCGACGCAAGATGGTGTCGGTGACCGCTTCTGCAGAGTAACCACGCTGTGCGGTGTCACGGTGAATCTTCTGAATCCACTCCAGGTTTACGATCGGCACGACGCCTACCAGCAGATCAACATATTTGGCAAGGTCAATCTCTTCAGTGACAACGCCACCGTGCAGACCTTCGTAGAACAGGATGTCGCTACCTTCTGGTACCGCTTCCCACGGGGTGAAAGTGCCTGGGTCTTGTTTGTAAGGAGCGGCTTCGACTTCGTCGTGCAGGTATTTACGCATCTGCCCGGTGCCGGATTCGCCGTAGGTTTTGAACAGTAGTTCAAGTTTGTCGAGAATGTTGGCTTCTGGCCCAAAATGGCTCAGGTCCTTGCCACCTTTCGCTGCTTCCGCAACCTTTGCTTTCATTGCCATGCGGTCGTACGGCAGCGTTGATGCCTTCACGATGAAACATATGCTGGAATGCGTTTTTAACGGTGGTAGTACCCGCACCTGATGAGCCGGTCACGACAACGACTGGATGTTTAGCAGACATGTTAATTCTCCATTAAAGGTTATAAAGTCTTTGTAAATCTGTAACTTAAGTTGTGGGTGCGTGCTTGTTTGTGGAACGGCCGGGCACCCAAAATCGAAAATTCTTGTTTGTTGCAGCTACTGTTTGCACGTTTTTTGTACGGGCGGCAGTCTAGTTTGACCGCTACAGTGCGCAGGTAAACCGTGTATTGAAGCAAACGTGAGTGGATGTGGCAAGTTTTGGTGTTAAATCGGGTGGTAGAAAATGCTGATAAATCACTAATAATGAGGCTTCAAGCGCTTGTTTTGATACAAAATGAATGAGATGATCGAGCCTTAAATGTCACTTGGTTAATTCTGTTGGGAGTCTCTCCAGAAATGAAAGCGGGAAAGGGCGTTGCCGGTTTATTGCTTGTCGCTGCATTTTCCCTGATGGGATGCGCCGGCTCACCTATTCAACTGTCATTCGGTAATTCAACCATGGGAACCTATGTTGAAGCGGATCACTCGCTGGTTCAGAAAGGGTCGGGCAACTACGCCGCAGTCTATTTCCTTCGTCCACAAACTGAGCGCTACATGGGAGCGACTGATAATCGCCTGACCATTGATGTGGATAAAGAGCAGCTGTTAAAACTGGTTAAATCTGAATATACACTCGTTCACCTTAAACCAGGCGAAATGAATGTGACGATTAAATCGCTCACCATCGCGGGCCCATTTCGTGAGTTTAAAAAGATGAAACGCACCAAGCGTTTCGAATTTGAGAGAGGTGAGACCTACTATATCTCCGTTGAGCCGGTGGATGGTGAATTCCGCGGCACCTATTTCTTGCCTCATTTGGTTGATTTGGCGGCCGCAAAAGAGAAGAGTCGTTTTATGCGTGCCAGAGGACTGGCGAAGAAGGTCCCGCTTCATAGTCCGGATAGCGACCCCCTGCTCCCTTTTTGGCCCTTTATATAGCCTATCTGGATGTATTCAAATGCATCTGGTAATCCTCTTATTGTTGGTTCTGGCATTAGTGTTTGGCCCGCAGTTATGGGCCAAGTCGGTGCTTAAGCGCTATAGCAAGCAGCAAGAACACTTCCCCGGGAGCGGGGCCGAGTTTGCGCGGCACTTGCTGAACAAGGCAGACCTGGCAGCCGTTAAGGTTGAAAAGACAACCTTTGGTGATCATTACGATCCCACTGATCGTTGCGTGCGTCTGAGTGAAGATAACTTTAATGGTAAGTCACTGACCGCAGTGACGGTGGCGGCACATGAAGTGGGCCATGCGATACAGCATGGCGACAATGACCCCAAACTGATGATGCGCGCGAAGTTGGTGAAAATCGCCCAGGTGACAGAGAAAATGGGTTCGCTGGCGATGTTTGCGGTGCCTGTATTAATGGGGATTACCCGCGCACCTTCAGTGGGTGCGCTGATGTTTTTCATCGGGCTATTGAGTCTTGGGGTCTCAGCACTGGTGCACTTGGTGACATTGCCTGTTGAGTGGGATGCCAGTTTTGGCAAAGGTAAGGCGATGCCGTTGATTCATGCGGGTGAATACCTCTCTCGTGAAGAAGAGCGTGGCGCAAAGAAGATTTTGCGCGCCTGTGCGCTCACCTATTTTGCTGTCGAGTTTGTTGAATATCTGGCGTTGGATGAGCTTTTTGCGACGTTAATTTCACGCTATTTTATAAGTCTTAGAAGACAAAAAGGATTTTCTGATTTATATTTCCATTTAATACGAATAATAATATCGGTTCACGATACGGTTTGGAGGGGGAGATGGAAAGCAATCCTGCTGGGAAGCGGTGCGTGACCTTGCGCGAGCTGGTGCAGAGATGAAGCATCGCCCTTACCGTACATTACTGCTGTGGATCATCTGGGTGCTGGCTGCCACCGGGGTCTATTTTGGTTTCTATCAGGATGCGGGTCTGTGGAACTTCCTCTCGCACGACAAGACACGTATCACCTGGATCATCCTCGCCTTTTTTATCTTTGGACTTGCCTCTAGCCTGGCATTGAGTATCGCACTGACAAAAGAGTCGTTAGCTGCGCGACAAATAGAAGAGGACGTTAGAGATAAAGGGCTAATCGGTTTTGAGACTACCTCAGAGAGCCGTGCCGTGGCGCGTTATTTTCAATCGCTGAAGCTGGCGATGGACAGTAACAGCAAGCCTGATGCAGAGGCGCTACTCAATGTGGAACTGGCTGTGTTCCAGCGCATGAGCCGCTCGATAGAGGTAACGGGCAATTTGGTACTGTCATGGGGCTCACCCTGACACTAACAGGCTTGACCTCTTCGCTTGAAGCCCTCGGCCATGATCAGGAGCAGTTACTGGAAGGGCTGCGCAAGGCGATGGCTGGCATGGGCACTGCGTTTTATACCACGTTATTGGGCGCGATTCTCGGTGGTGTTTTGCTGCGCGTATTTGCCCAGATTACTGAGCAGGGTGTAGAGGGGTTGTTTGACCGCACCATGCGTATCTGTCTGGTCTATTGTTCAGCTGATTTCAAACCTTCACTGGAGCGTGATATCCGCTTTCTGGATGCAGAGATGGCGTCGCTGGGTGAGCGGGTTAAATTCCTGCAGTCGGCCTTTAGCGCCTCGCGCAAATCAATGGAAGAGTTTCGCGAAGAGGTGGTTAATCTACGTGGCCTTTCTCAGGAGGAGCGAACGTCTCTGCTTGAGACGATTGAGATGAACCGGCAGGCCTACATGTTGATGCGCCAGGAGACTCGCTTGATGAAGAATCTCAATCGCACCTTGTGGCAGCGCTGCAAAGATGTGTTGCGCTTTAAGCCGCCTCGCACACGCCCGCCTGAAGAATAATCGCCAGCGACATCTGCCGTGAAAGATAGACGTAAATTTACCTACAGCAACGTCCATGAAAGCTTTTCGGATGTTGCATTGCTGATGCTCGCCACCTTTATTTTTCTACTGGTGACGATTTTGATCACCTCAAAGGTAGCCGAAGAAGATCAGCTACCCAAGTTAAAAGAGCAGGTCGCCAAACTGCAACAACAGCTCGAACTTTCAGGTGCAGACAAAGATCGCCTTATTGGTGAGCTGGATGAGATGGCGATCATGGATTCCGAAAGCCAGATGGATAAAGTGCTTGAACCTGCCGGACTAGCCGAAGGGGAGGGGCGTAAAGATTTTGAGATCTTTATCGAAGGGTTGAAAAAGATCCCCGGCAAAGAGATTCACCTCGTGATCGATGCCACGGGTTCGATGCACGGCGCATCACATTTTCTGATACCAGTATTGCGCGTGATTGTGACTCGCTCCGGAAAGAACCTCGATGCGGTCACCTGGTTTTCAGACGGCATTGCCAAAACGTATACCGGCTCCATGGGCGAAATGTTTGATATGTTAATGCAGGGCGCACCATTTATTGGTAATAACGAAACTATCGGCGATGCTTTTCGTCGCGCGGCTCAAAACACCCGCGCACCGGGAGCCTACCTATTGATTGGTGATGAGCCGTCGGATGACCGGATACTCTATTCCAGAATCAAAAGTCCAGTGTTTACCCTGCCCCTGGGGCGCGCAAACCCGCCAACACTGGCAGAATATAAAACCCTGGCTGAGAAAACGGGTGGCATGATGTTGCAGATGAGGTTTGAGTAATTTAGGCGGGATGTCTGAGCGCATTATCAAAACCTTCTGTTAACGAAGAGGTTTTCTAACCGTGGTAACAGGATGCCCATCTTAGTGAAACCTGAAGTCGCATCATAAGTGCATAACCTACAGAATGTAGTTAAGCATCCCCCTGAAAAAAAACTCAGGGCAACGTAGCAAGGCTACGAAACCAAAAACAGAGGTTGTCAATGAGCTAAACAAGACATCCATCTTAGTGTTCTGTTTTTATTTACTATTTTTTCATCCCCTGAACACTACTGGCTTTCATACAGAGTCCTGTAGTAAAGCGCCTCCATACCGATGACGGGCAAGTTATCACCTGCCGAGTGTGGAGGTTGCGGACAACAATTTTCGTCTGCGGTAGCCAGCGGGAAGATGTTCCGACGTTTGACCGGGATCGCTGCCAGTTTGATATCGGTAGCAGTCTCCTGAATTCGGATGTTCCGCTGGTTCTTTCGCTCGGTGAGCATGTCCCATATTAGCCATGGTATTTCATAATAGTGTTTTCCGGAGACATCCACGAGATTCCCCCTATCGAACAACAGGGCTATATTGACATGCCGATCCTTTGTGTAGTGGGTATTGGAATCCAGGATGGCAGGAAGATGATCGCTGGTCACATAGACGATACTGTCGGGATCCATGGCCCACAGTTTTTCGAGGTACTCCCCAAGCGCCTTCGTCCGATAGTGGAACTGATTTGTGATTCGACGGATCGACTCGTTTTCCGCATCAAGATTGGTCTCTATCACATCGGGCCGAAGGGCGATGTTCCGTTTGTAGGGTGTGTGCCCGTACATCCCCAACAGATAGTTGAAAAAGGGTTCTTTTTGGTTGCTCATCAGCTTTTCGATACGTTTCAGGTTGTAGTCGAACAGATCACCGTCGAACAACCACTTATCACCGGCTCTCTTCACGTTTGTATTACCCAGGTAAAGCACATCGGTCATTCCCAGGCTCTTGTACGCCTGCTTGGAGTTGAAGAAGCCGAATCCAGTGGCAATGGTTGCCTGCGAATGGTAGCTGTTGTCACTCAACTTCTTGAGAAAACCGTTGATCCGGCCTCCATTCATCACATTGAACTCGACGGTCTCGACTTTGGCGTACGCCTTGATGCCGCTCAGCAGCTCGAACTCCGGTTGTGCAGTTAGACCTCCGTACAGGGGAGAGTAGACATGGGAAAAACCGTTTTCTCCTATCAACTGTCGAAGTTCATCGGCGAGAGGGGAACGGTTGAAGTAGATCCCTCTGAACAATCTGGGATCGATAAAACTCTCCATGACAACGAGATGAACATTGCGCTTTTCTATTAGTTCTCCCGGATAGAGTATTTCCATGATATCCAGATCGCTTGATGAATACTCCAGCAGCTTTCTTAGGTTCTGTGTCTCTCTCCCAAGATAGTGGGCGAAACTGTTGAGTCTGCCGTTCTGACGGATGGTCACCTTTTGGGAAAAAGAAGTGTAAACGAAAAGCCCCTCATGGAGGCGCTGATATGGCTTCGTCGTGACGAAAAGGGCAAAAGCACTCAGTGCGGCAATCTTATAGATCAATATCCGTGAGAACTCCCCTCTGGGATAGAATTTAGCTGCGTGAAATAACAAAAACAGGACGGAAAGAGGGATGGCTGACAGAAAAAGAACAATCCCGGCTCCCAAGAGGGGAGAGAATAGAAATATCTCAGATATGGTCGAGAGGTCGGAGGGACGCGGAGCTCGGCCGAAGATGCTGTAGAAAGTATCGAATCCAAGATAGGCCGCTATAACCGGTACGGTTGGCAGCAGATATATATATACTTGGTTCCTCAGCCTGCCAAAATAGAGAATAGCC
>QIJH01000254.1 GCA_003232725.1 Chromatiaceae bacterium
CTAAGCTTCAGGGAGTGATCGCCGAGGTAACGGGTTCAACTGGCCGCGTGGCTGAGGCGGCAAACGAGATGAAACGGGTTTCCGAAATGAGTGTGCAAGGGATGAATTCCCAGCAGCTGGAGATTCGGCAGGTGGTCACGGCGATGGCCGATATGACCCGCTCGGTTGAACGTGTCTCCAGTGGTGCAAGCAGTGCTGCCGATGTTGCGAATAGAGTTCGTACTGAAGCCAGTGATGGTAAGCGTGTAGTCGAAGAAAATATGCAAGCGATTGATAGCCTTGCGAATAAGGTTGAAAACGCTGCGGCAGTGATTCAGGAGCTGGAATCTCATAGTGATTCAATCGGTAAGGTGCTTAACGTTATCCGTGAAATCGCCGAGCAGACCAACTTGCTGGCACTCAACGCGGCGATTGAGGCAGCGCGTGCAGGTGAACAGGGACGAGGGTTTGCAGTGGTCGCCGACGAGGTGCGCACGCTAGCCACCCGAACCCATGAATCAACGCGAGAGATCAATGACATGATCAGCCGTCTGCAAGGAGGCGCCCAGAATGCGGTGCAAACTATGAACCAGGGGCGTGAACAGGCGCAGGTGAGTGTTGGTCAGGCTGCTCGTGTAAGAGAATCGCTGGAACGCATCACCGAAAGCGTTGAGGAGATTACGGAGATGAATGTTCAGATTGCCAGTGCAGCGGAAGAGCAGAATTTCGTGACGCAGGAGATCAATCAGAATGTCGTCAAGCTGGGGGATGTGGTGACTCAGGTGACCGAAGGTGCCAACGTTGCTGAAGAGGGAAGTGAAAAGCTGGCGGGGTTGGCGCAGCAGTTGAGCAAGCAGGTGTCAGTGTTTAAGGTATGAAGCAGAGACAGGCTGGGCACCTTTAAGTAAGTATTAATTTTAAGGAGAAAGTGAGGTTATGAATAAAAAACTGGTTTGTTTGAGTAGCGTGCCGTTATTGAGCCTGGCACTCTCTGCTCCGATGGCACTGGCGTCGGGTTGGACTGACCGCACCACTGTTTCGGGCTTTTATTCGGCTCGTTACAGCATTACCGACGAAGCGGCCTATTTTAACGGCAATCGTAACATCGGCATCAATGATGATGGCAGTTTTCAGGGCACCAAACTCGGGTTGACGGTCACCACACAGATTGATGATGACCTTAGTGTGGCAGCGTTGCTGATGTCGGCAGCCGATGAAGATGGCTTTGCTACCCATGTTGACTGGGCATTTGCCAGCTTTAGACTCAGTGATGATTTCACCCTGCGCGCAGGCAAGCTTAAATTCCCTGTTGGGTTAGTGAATGAATATGTGGACGTAGGGGTGACCTACCCCTGGATCAGCGCACCGATCCTGCTCTACACTGAGCAGGCAGCAGGGGCACAGGCGACGCGTGAAGCCTATACGGGTGCCAGCTTGTTGTGGGAGTCTGATATTGGTGATGGTGACTGGAGTGTTGGTTCTGACCTTTTTTTCGGGCAGGTTGATCTGGAAAATATGACGGTTAAAGGGGTGCTCGGCGTGACGTTACGCACCACCTGGGACGATGTACTGGAGCTGCAGGCCTCCTCCTATCGTGGCACGATGCATACGGATGCAATGATGAATGCAATGATGGCAGCAATGGATGAAAGAGAGCACTCGGCAACGCTGCTGGGGGCGAAAATTGACTGGAACAATATCGTTGCCTATGTAGAGGCGGCGCAGGTGGAGATGGACTTTACCATGATGGGCAGGACAGTTGGCAATTCAGACTCATGGTATGCCACGCTCGGTTACCGTATGGGTAAATTTCTACCCCATGTGACTCGCCAGGAATGGGAGCGGGATAATGGTGCCAATCATCAGATCTCAACGCTGGGTGTTGCATACAGTCTCAGCGATTCGGTGGTTATTAAGGCGGAGCAAAGCCGTATTGAGACGGATAACTTTGCCACGGCGGGAAGCGGTTTGTTTTATAGCACGCCTGCCAGTGGTTCCACCGATATGACCAGCATCGCTGTTGATGTCATTTTCTAAAGGAGTCCGGAAATGTATTTCAAAATGATAAAAGTAAACAGGCAGCGGGTTACCGCTTCAATCATCTCTCTACTTTTCCTGGTGGCGGCAGGTCAGGCATTTGCTGAGGTGGCGGTGGTTGCCAATAAAGGGATCAGTGTTGATTCGGTTACTGTCAAAGAGGCAAAAAAGATTTGGCTGGGTAAAACCAAATCACTGGGCGGAACAAGTGTGAAGTTAGCGGATTTGCCAAAGGGCAACGCATCGCGCGATCATTTTTACACCAGCGTTGTCAAAAAAAGCGAAAAGAAGCTCAAGGCTTATTGGGCCAAGATTATTTTTGCAGGGAAAGGGTCACCACCCAAAACATTTGGCTCTGATGCCGAGGTGATCAGTTGGGTAGCATCAACACCCGGTGCTGTTGGCTATATTGAGAGCGCCGCTAACAACGATTCGGTGAAAGTATTGATGATCAGTAAATAAGCATACCTTAATTCAACAATTCAACCACGGCTGTGCCAGTTATGGCATGGTCGTTCATCATCCCTTTCTTACGCTGAGCCAATGTCAGGTTTCCAGAGGATGAGAGTCTTAGTTAGTTGAACTTAAGGGCCCTCTATTAATTCATGAACGCGCAGCTTAAATTCTAAATCCGCTACATCAGCGTTGTAAATCTTGGCAATAGTCCCGCTACGGTGGTATTACCTGCTATTGACGCCTTGATGTAACGAATTTTGAATTCAATCTGCCACGCCCAGAATTAATAGAGGTGCCCTTAAATTGATTCAAAAATACGAGTATTATTCAGGACAATAAAATAGTGTTTTGCCACTGCCGGGTTTTCAGCGGTTTGAGGTATGCTTTTCCTCTGAGGCTCCTTAAATGTAGCTTATACTTTAAGTTGTCTGCTTGCTGCGCCGATAGGGTGATTGTGAGTGCCATAGAAGCACGAGAGGCGAGAAGGGATAATATGCAGCGCTATTTTTTGATTATTGCCGGGCTCTTTTTTGTCGCCCTTGGTGGCATTGGGGTGGTGGTACCGGGTCTGCCGACCACGGTTTTCATTCTGTTGGCGGCGGGTTGTTTTGCTAAATCCTGCCCAGCGCTGCATAACTGGTTGCTCGAAAACAGGCTTTTTGGCCCGATGATCTATCACTGGGAGGAGAATCGCGCTATTCCGCGCCGTGCGCGCAAATTGGCGCTGTTGATGATTGGCACCGTGGGTATTTTTTCGGTCTATCTGATCGATGGCTTTTACCTGAAGATCTTTGTCGCGATAATGTTAATTATTCCAGTGGTAATACTGCTGCGTCTTAAAACGGTTGACGAAACGTTACCACGTACTCGTAAAACGGTTCCTGGTAACTCTTCAAACAATGATTAACGTCGGCGGCCGCGAGGTTGAGATGGTTTTGTTGCGCCGCTGTGGTTACGAGCAGGCCGTCTAGCTGGTTTCCTGCCTATTCTAACGCTTTTTTCTGGCGTTCCCTTTAAATTCCGATTGCCGCGTGTGTTGCCGGTTCCCTCTGGTTGCCAGGTGGGTATCAGGTGATGTTTGCTATTACCGATCAAGTCAGCACGCCCCATTTTTTTCAGTGCTTCCCGTAGCATTGGCCAGTTCTCGGCATCGTGATAACGCAGAAAGGCCTTATGCAGGCGGCGCTTTTTCTCGCCTTTTGGGGTGAGCACCTGCTCTGATTTATGGTCCACCTTGCGCAGCGGATTTTTTTCGGTGTGATACATCGCTGAGGCGATCGCCAGTGGGGTGGGGATAAAGGCCTGGACCTGGTCCAGCTTGAAACTGTTTTTCTTCAGCCATAGTGCCAGTTCCAACATGTCTTTATCACCGGTGCCAGGGTGGGCAGAGATGAAATAGGGGATCAGGTATTGCTCTTTTCCTGCCTGTTTTGAGTAGCGGTCGAACATCTGCTTGAAGCGGTCATAGGCGCCGATACCGGGTTTCATCATCTTGCTGAGTGGGCCCTGTTCTGTGTGTTCTGGTGCAATTTTCAGGTAGCCACCGACGTGATGACTCACCAGCTCTTTAACATACTCTGGTGAGCGGATCGCGAGGTCATATCTGAGACCAGAAGCGATAAAGACCTTTTTAATGCCGGGTAGAGCACGTGCGCGGCGATAGAGATTGATCAGCGGTTTGTGGTCAGTGTTCAGGTTGGAGCAGACATCGGGGTAGACGCACGAGAGGCGGCGACAGGCCGATTCAATCACCTCGCTTTTACATTTAAGGCGATACATATTGGCGGTTGGGCCGCCAAGGTCTGAGATGTTGCCGGTAAAACCAGGGACGGTATCGCGGATCGCTTCGATCTCGCGGATGATGGAATCTTCCGAGCGGCTCTGGATAATGCGCCCTTCATGTTCGGTGATCGAGCAGAAGGTACAGCCGCCAAAACAGCCGCGCATGATGTTGATTGAATGACGGATCATCTCCCATGCCGGCATCTTTGCATCATTGTAGGCGGTGTGGGGTTTGCGTGTGTAGTTTAGCTCATAGACGCGGTCAA
>QIJH01000069.1 GCA_003232725.1 Chromatiaceae bacterium
TAGCCGCTTTCTTCTTTGTGGCCACTTTTTTCTTGGCAACCTTCTTCTTGGTCGCTGCTTTCTTTTTAGTAGCCGCTTTCTTCTTTGTGGCTACTTTTTTCTTAGCTACTTTCTTCTTGGTAGCCGCTTTCTTTTTGGTTGCTATTTTTTTCTTAACCGCTACTTTCTTTTTAGTAGCCGCTTTTTTCTTTGTTACAGCTTTCTTTTTGACAGCAGGCCTCTTCTTTGCCGCCACCTTTTTTTTGGTTGCAGAACGTTTTGTCGCCATTACTCATCCTCCAGAATGTTATCCGCAAATTAGTATAAACATCTCTGAGCATAATGCTAGTGTATTGCACAAAAAGTTTTTACTGTACAACCGCGTGTATCGACACGCTATTTCTTTTCTTGAACATGTCTCTATCGTTTTTTGTATTGATAGGAAAAATTTAATACGACTATAGAGTCGTTCATCATTAATAATATTGATAGCTAGCAAACGTTATCAATATAGATGCTGATTGCTAGCGCCGCCTTCAAACACTGGTGTTATCACAATAAAGCAAGCCATTGAAGTGATAGTGCTGCGATCATTTCTCTAGTGGAAGAAGAGAAGTAATCCGAGTATTTGAAGGAAGATTGTTTTAAAGAAAAACGCGACAGGTAGTAGCGCTTGTAACAATCAGCCTACAACATGTTGTGTTCTATGTTAAGCCGCATGCAAGGCGATAACCTTATGATTTGTTTTGTTAAGTTATCAAAATAAACATTGGGTGTTTACCTATGCGAGATGAATAGCAGTGTGTTCATATGATCTTGTGCCTGGCTAAATATTGCTGATATGACAAGTCGTTAAGTGGAGCCTAAATAAGCCGGGTGTCATTGAATATAGTCAAGTATGGCATCAAAAATTAATTTTTTAAATGGTGATAGTTTCTATCTATGAAGCTGCTTATTATCATGGTGCACTGGATAAGCGTCATCAGGAGATGAAGCATCACGATCGATACGATTCAACTCGACGTGAGTGGAGATGAAAATAGCATTAAAAATAATCCAACTTAATCGCCCAATATTGATATTGGAAGCGATGAATTTAAAGAGCTGATGATTAAAAAATATACATTGGTATGGTCAAAAAGCGAGTGAAGCGGATAAGACCGGGTATTGATTGGCGCACTGATGGTACATTAAGTCTGTTGTGAGAGCCTATCTTTACCCTGGTTGGTAGAGCCTGTTTTCTGTTGCGATAGTGCTTAAAGGTACATCCCATGGTTGGCGTGGTAGTTGTTTTACTTGCTGGAAGTCGTATGCAATTCCACATAATCGAGGCTTATGCCAATGGCGCCTGAGTAAAAGAAAGGCAAAGCTCCGGTCATAAAACCCGCCGCCCATGCCAAGACGATTACCTGCTTTATCGAAGGCAACCAGTGGCGTCATGACCAGATCAAGTGATTGAGCGCGAACTCGTTCGTGTTTTTTATACAATGGCTCAGGGATACCGAAACGATTCAGACGCATCCTGCTATCAGGTCGATAGGGGGCAAACCAGAGTCGATTGTGATGAATGGAATCCAGTACCGGCAGATAACAGCATTTACCTGCTAGCCAAATGCGTTTGATTAATCGCTCAAGACTTAGTTCTCTATCATTAGCCATATAACAGGCGATGTGTTGGCTATTACGATAAAAGCGGCTGCGACTAATCAATCGCTCTACATGATGAGCCGCATCAAATTGCTGCTGTGCAGAGAGCGCATTGCGCTGTTGGCGCATCTGTTGACGAATATTAGCACGATTAACCATGTTATTGCTGACCCTCAGAGAAGAGATGGTCTATTCTATAAGAGTAGAAGGGTAATCCCCATATGTGCCGCGGTGAACCTTTGCCCTTGAACCAGAGGTTCAGGTGGGAACGGTTGGAACATCGTAGGCTTCCCGCTTACGCAGGCCTGCACAATAACATCCGCAGTCTGTTCCCGGGGTATATAATTAGGCTCAAGAGAATACCCAGTTCAGAGACGTACACCACAGGGAGTACCCAATTCGGTGGTCTTACGACCGAATGGCTATTATAACTCCATTTGCTTGTTGTTGTTGAGCGCTGTATCAATTTTATCTTGTAACAGCTCCAGGCGAGGGCCAAAGTTGTGGCTAAAGTCAGCCTGTTCGGATTTACTCTGAAGTAGCTCATGCGCCAGGTTTAATGCGGTCATCACTGCAATGCGATCCATGCCAATCACCTTGCCGGTGTCGCGCACTTCTCGCATCTTATCGCTCAGGTAGTTGGCTGATTCCATTAGAGAGGCCTGCTCTGACGCTGGACAGGCGATGCGGAACTCCTTATCCAGTACCTTGATCGTAATAGGGACGTTTTTGCTACTCACAGCTCAGACTCCATGTGCTTTAAGCGGGTAACCATCTTTTCCATCTTGTCACGTGCCATGTGGTTTTTTCCAGCCAGTTGGCCCTGCACTGCCAGCAATTGCGTGCGCTCATTCCGCAGCTGAACATTCTCTTGCTGCAGTCGCTCGCACAGGTGTGCAAGCTCATCAATGGATAATTCCAGTTTTATAATTTTTTGCTCTTCGCAAGAAAACGATTTATCAGTAGTCATAATGCAAATATAAAGTGCTGTCACCATTGGGTCAATGTCTGAACGCTGTGGAATCCGACGTAGAGATGGTAGCATCCCTCTTAATGAGGG
>QIJH01000137.1 GCA_003232725.1 Chromatiaceae bacterium
GACTGATCGTCATCCCCCACCACAAAGATATGATTATTAGCACCAGTCACCAGTTGCAGCCAGGCGTACTGAATCGAGTTAGTGTCCTGAAACTCATCCACCAGGATGTGGTTAAAACGCTCCTGATAATGGGCAAGGATCTCGGGCTTGTTGCGCCATAGCTCCAGCGCGCGTAGCAGCAGTTCTGCAAAATCGATCACACCAGCGCGTTCACACGCCGCTTCATAACCCTGGTAGATACGAATCATCTGGCGCTGGTAGTGATCACCACGGTCATCAATATGTTTAGCACGCAGCCCTTCATCTTTTTTGTTGTTGATGTACCACTGCGCCTGTTTGGGTGGCCACTGCTCTTCATCGATATCCATGGCGCGCATCACCCGGCGCACCACTCGATATTGATCATCACTATCGAGAATCTGAAAGGCCTCCGGCAGACCCGCATCTTTCCAGTGGGCGCGTAGCAGGCGATGGGCGAGGCCATGAAAGGTACCAACCCACATGCCACGCGCGGGCATTTGCAGCAAATCTTCAATGCGGCCGCGCATCTCGGCGGCCGCTTTATTGGTAAAGGTCACCGCCAGAATACTGAATGGCGATACCCCCTCAGCCTGAATCAGCCACGCAATACGGTGCACCAAAACACGCGTTTTGCCACTACCGGCACCGGCCAGCACCAGCATGTTACCCGGCGGTGCGGCAACCGCTTCTCGCTGGGCATCGTTCAAGGGGTCAATAATATAGGTTACATCCATGGGCGGAGATCTTAGCAAATTTGAGGGTGGGGCAGGGAGAATCGACTAGCTGCTACGCTTGCCTATTGAATCAATCGGAATGGCAACGTTGCCATTTTCATCGGCAGAGGCTGGTGCCACGAGTATCGCACCCGTCATATCACAGCCGTCGGTAATCGCACCATCAAGGTCGGCCCCCACCAGATTGGCATTGGAGAGATTAGCACTGCTCAAATTGGCCATCCGCAGGTCGGCATTAGAGAGATCACTATGACTGAGATTAACTTCACGCAGGTCCATCTGAATCATGTTCGCTTCACTCAGCCCCACATTTGAGATGTCGAGCCCCTTGAAGCTATCACCATCATATGAAAACAACTTGGTGAAGCCCTTTTTGTCGTAGATATGAATCATCTTCCGCTGCACGCCCTATAATATATAGAATAGCCTGATAGATATAGAGAGAGATAATACCCGTTTTTAATGCGCGCTGCCGCAATCGCTTTTTGGCGATAAATACTGCTCACAACTGACTGATAAAACCGAGCCCGACATGACCACATTTCTGTCCCGCAAGCCGGCAGCCACTTTTGATCGCATCTTCGGTCGAATGGCCACTGATCAAACGATCAATCACCGCCGCATTAAATGTGTCACCCGCAGCTAATGTATCAATCACTTTAAAAGGAGGAGAGGGCGGGGCATGGTAAATAACCCCATAGTGATCAATACCATAGGCACCATCCCCACCCCAGGCACAGATAATCTGTTTATCTGGAAACTTTCGATGCAACGCTTGAAGGAAGTTAATCGCACCCTCGATGCCATCACTATCTTCATGTTCTAAAACGTAATTTTTAGAAAACAATAGCGTGCCTACATATTTAAAGAGAACCTTAATTCCAGGGCGAACTTTTTCTATCTCTAGTGAACAGGGCAGATCAGGGCTATTGGCAACAACATGGGCCAACATCTTCTCGGTTTCACTCACATTACGCCCTTCAAAGTGGAGCCAGCCACAGGATGAGAGATCAATCTGAGTAAAATCATCAAAATTAAACTCCGGCAGATCGCGATGATGAATAATGGTGCGTGAACCATTTTTTTGGTTGAGGGTAATATATGAGGTCGCTACCTTGCCACCTTCTATCACTCGGCAAAGCGTTGCATCTACCTGATATTGCTTGAGATCATCGAGAATACGCTGGCCATCCGGCTCATCACTCAACACCCCGGCCCACTGACAGTGATGGCCCAGTTGCGACAAAACAACCAATGTATTGGTAGCATTGCCACCACGACAGATGCGCTGCGAAAGGGCACGGATCTCGGCATCTTCAGCGGGATAATCCGCCACACTATTAATAATATCGAGCGTGGCGATACCAACGCCTACGATATGTGCCATCTGTCTGGCCTAAAGCCTCTTTTCTACTCGACCAGCTGCTCAGCCATCCATTTCTGTCATCGGAATCAGCATCACATTAAGCACATCCACCACCAGCCACGCAATCACTGCATAAACAGCAGCCATCATGCCAATGCTTTCGAACATATATAAAAATGCACAAACAGCCAGAACCCACATATAAACCAAAGAAAACGGCACTAAAAACCAAGGGTTAGCGCTAAGGCGAACATTACAGTGCTCACAAAAAGTATCCTGCATGTAACCCACGCGATATTTATTTTTCAGGGAAATGCCTGGCTGCTCACACTTCGGACATGGGTATTTCATTGATGCTGCTCCCAAAAAGACTCGCACAGAAAATGCCATTATAACATCCAGCCAGCACTCGCCAACACTTCTCCGCGATTGCGTTCACTTGTCGTCAACTGGCGTGTTAGAATTTGCAATCCTTAAAAATTTAACTTAAGTAAAGTCGACATTGAAAATGAATATGTTGCGTAAAAAAGCTCTGTTTCTGGATTAGGCGCCACGTTATTGGCCGGTTGTGATGGCAATACACCGCTAATGGACGAGGTACAAAGTGGTGAAATTGAAAATGCGAAGGCGTTAATTACCAACGTTGACGACATCAATGAGCGTAACAGCTACGGCTGGACAGTGTTGATGCATGCCGCCCTCGGCAATGTTGAGCTGCTGACGCTACTGCTGGATAACGGCGCGGGTATCAATCTACAGGATTCAAATGACTGGTCAGCGCTGATGCGCGCTTCCCTCAAAGGGCATACCGAAGCGGTTCGTTACCTGCTTAGCAAAGGTGCCAATGTCGATTTCGTCGATGATACCAACACCACCGCACTCCATTGGGCAGCACTACGTGGCCATAAAGATATCGTTTTATTGCTACTAGATGCAGGTGCAGATTTCACGCTCGTCAATGACCGTCGCTGGACGCCAATGAAGGCCGCAGGTACCGAGGGTGAAAATGACATCATCATGCTGCTTAAGCGTTACGGTGCAAAAGAGTAACATCAACAATGCGCCGGGGCCTCGACGACTACGCGCCAGTATGCACGATAACCGTCCGTTGCATATTGGCGCGGCGATGTTCCCATAAAAACAGCCCCTGCCAGGTGCCATTGATCACCGGCACAGATACCGAGGTCGCCGTCAATGTGCTCTTGATATGCGCTGGCATATCATCCGGCCCTTCGCTGGTATGGGTATAGCGCTGATCATTTTCACTCACCAGTCTGTTTAACCACTGTTCCAGATCACGTGCCGCCGATGGGTCTGCATTCTCCTGAATAATCAAGCTCGCTGAAGTATGTTTAATAAATACCGTACATAGCCCCTCTTGCAGGCCACTGTCACTGACTGCCGCCGCTATCTCACGGGTGATTTCATGTAATCCCTGGCACGGCGCACTGATCGAGAGCTGTTTGATCATGGTACAATTTCCTTCTTTTTTATTTTACTATCGCCTCGCTATTTCATTATAACGCGATAGCAGCAGTGCGCGCTGTACTACATTGAGAACTGTTTGATGCCTCTGAAAAAACTCTCTGCTGTGATCCTGCTGACAATGATCTCATCGCTAGCCGTTGCAGCGACACCTTCCGCCAAACATCATGCGGCTAAGGCGCAAGATTGTAAGGCCTGCCACACCAGTGATGACAATTTCAAAGCCGTTGAGGTCAATGCCAGTTGTCAGCAATGCCACGAAGGGCTGCCCGGTGAGGGCAGGCTGATCGCCGCAATAAAGCAGCAACCTCAAACAACCATCGACGATGGCAGTGTGAACGGCATGACACCGCCGCAATATTACGATGTGAGCCGGCTCGGTGATAATCCCAATGAGATGATTCTCATCCCTGCCGGGGCGTTCATCATGGGCAGTAATGAACGACTCTCAGATGAAGGACCAGAACATATCTCATCGACCACCGAATATCTAATCGATAAATTTGAAGTTACCAACCTGCAATATAAAAAATATATCGATGAGGCTGGCAGACGTGCGCCTGAACACTTTGAAAGACGCGAGATACCACAAGGTAAGGCTGATCACCCCGTCACCTTTGTCTCGTGGTTTGATGCCAAAAAGTATTGCAGCTGGGCAAACAAACGACTGCCCACCGAACAAGAGTGGGAAAAAGCCGCGCGCGGTACCGATGGGCGCATTTTTCCGTGGGGCAATCTGTTCGCAATTGGTCGCGCCAATACACCGGTGCGCTGGGATGAGATGAAACAAGCTGGTGACACCTCACCGGTCGGTGCATTCAAACAGGGCATCAGCCCTTTTGGCCTACAGGATACCTCCGGGAATGTGTGGGAGTGGGTCGATGCGTGGTACACAGGACACCCTGGCAATGAAAAACCATCAGAAAATTTTGGTGAGATCTATCGCGTATTGAAAGGTGGCTCATGGTGGGACTGTTCATTTTACAAATGCGGCATCTCGGCACCCGTCTTCAACCGTAGCTTCTTTAACCCACGCGTTAAAAACAGTAGCTTTGGCTTTCGTTGCGCCAAAGATGCCGCATAAACATTGATAAGGGGTCGTTTGATGATCAACAAAATAAACCACTTTGGGCTAGCCGTATTACTCTCGCTTTCAGCCGTAGCGACATCAGCTCAAACTGTAACCAGCGCTGCCGATGAAATGATATTGATCCCCGCTGGCACATTTTTAATGGGCAGTAACAATGTGGACACTACCACCCGCGGTAAAGAGTATGGCCTGATTAAACCGCTATACCTTGATGAACGCCCACAACGTGAAGTGATGCTGGATGCCTTTTATATTGACCGCTATGAAGTCTCTAACGAACACTATAAAGAGTTTGTGATCATGAATAATAAAACAGTTCCGCAAACCTGGCATGATAACGGCTATCTATTGGTACGACAGATACTCGATATCGCCAATGATGAGATGCTGCGCCGCCTCGCTGATGAGCGATTTAAACTCGATATGAATACCCAAACGGCATCGCGTGAAACCTTACTGGACGCTATCGAGAAACAACAGCGTAGTCAGGACAATCTACCGGTAGCGGGTGTTACATGGGCAGATGCCAATGACTATTGCCAATGGCTGAACAAACGCCTGCCCACTGAAATGGAATGGGAAAAGGCCGC
>QIJH01000020.1 GCA_003232725.1 Chromatiaceae bacterium
GGCACGTCTAGCTCTTCGGCATACATCTGAAGCCTTTTGAGCGGCTCATCAGAGACCGTATAGGGTGCATGAGGGGCAAATGTTGTCGAAATCAATGGATCATGGCGATAGTCGTCATGCACTTTGAGTCCTTTAGAAAGGTACTCATCAGGGCCACTCGCCCAGGCGGTGGGGAAATCGATCATGATCAGCCCAATGGCAGCACGCATACCACTCTGGCTGGCGACATGGGCAACCTCATCGGGAAAGAAATACATATCACTAAAACAAGTGGTACCGCCACGAATCATTTCTGCAATCGCAAGACGGCTACCATCATGGACAAAATCACCACTGGCCCACTTCTCCTCTGCTGGCCAGATGTGATCGTTAAGCCACTCCATCAGAGGCATATCGTCGGCGAGGCCGCGAAAAAGTGACATCGCAGCATGAGTGTGCGTGTTAACCAACCCCGGGATCAGCGCCTGCTCATCGAGTAGCAGTTCATTTTTCCCCCGGTATTGCTGCCGTGCCTCAGCAGCGGGCAGAATAGCAACGATACGGCCATCATCAATCGCCAGACTATGCTCTTCAAGCACCACGTTAGCGGGCTCAACTGGAATAATCCAGCGCGCATGAATAAGCGTATCGATCTGTTTCATCTGTTGTCCAGCTATCTATTGACTGCGCTCAGTATAGCCTAGATACGTACGTGATGGTGTTGAGGCGACCATGGAGCCAGCATTTAAAGACGCTTGGTTTAACTCCCGAACACCTCGCCATCCCAGAATGAAAAGGTGATCTCGTTGGCGTTGCCCTCATCGATATCAATGGTTTCTAACACCTCATCCGTTGCACCGTCGAGCACAGTCAATGTACCGTCAGTTGGATTGGGGATAAAGAGGCGATCAGGTCTATCATTCGATGCGATATACGCGAGCGGACGACGTCCACAATCAGCAACGCCCACCTTAACCTCTTTAATCAATTTGATTGCAGGCAGCGCTGAGGTATCATAGACCTGCAACAGATCCATTTTGAGATTGTCACGCTGTGTCCCTTTGCCGGTTGCCGCCGTCGTCACATAAAGCTTGCTACCATCACGATTGAAACGGTAAGTACTCGGATAGATATCGGGCAGCTCAAGTGTAACTTCAGTATTGCCACTCATCACATCCACTACCGAGATATACCCCGTCACATGCTCAGGATCACGCTTACGATCAGCTCCTTTACCAATCAAGTAACGACCATCAGCGCTCAACAGTAGATTACTGCTCTTTTTCATCTGCAAACGCGCATCAATTTCAAGCGAGGCCGGGTCAATCGCCACAATTGAAGCGTAGCCATTATTCAGGCTATAAACCTTACCAGTCAGCGGTGAAAAGGCCATGCCGTGAGGAAAAGCGTTATTAGAGGTGCTGTGCTCACCACTCTTCTCTTTGTCTATTTCACACAAGTCGATGGTCTTAATCACCTGTAGATAGTGTTCTGCATCTGTCGGGTCATTTCCCAACACGACAATGTTGCCATCCAGTAGATTACTGACAAAGGCCAGCTTGGGAATGGACGCATCAGTTTTTGTTGGCGCAGAAAAAGCGACCACGTGATGGCCGCGCCCGAGGCAGATCATCTTAACTATCTCTGCACCCTCACCGTTGTTGCGCACCACCAACATCGGTGCACCACCTGTCGGACAGGCCTGACGGTCTTCGCCTGTCTCTTTGTCTCCATCGTAAGAGTACCAATGGGTATCGCCATCAAAGTGAGGGTAGGCATACGGCACGTAGCTTTCAGCCACAAAAGTATCATGATGTTTAATTGCCTGACTATTGGCATCCATTTGAATCGCAGCACCGTCTGCCGCCACACCAATAAACACCTGCTCGCGCTCACTGCCTGCAGCATTCACCAGCGGAATTTTATTAACGGTTGTCTTTTCACCATCATGGTTCACTGAGACAAGCGCGCCCGCGCTGCCCTTATTGATATGCATGGCAATATTCCATGCCTGCGAAGCGTTACTCATTCGCTACTCTCCTGGACTAAAATTAAACAAATAAATGATGTAACTATTCAGCTCACTTCTAAAACCTGCCATTTCTGCGTTGAAAAATGATCATTTACACCTGTAAACTCCTATTTTGCGCCTTAAACTGACAAATTTTAGAAGCAATCTGAACAGTTACATAGCCATTTTCCACTATGCTGAATAGTTACTAAATGATTTCGAATAAAACGACGAACTCTGGAGTCTGGGTCTGGGGTCTAGGGCAATTGAATAAAGTGTTCGCGATAATGCTTCAATTCATTGATTGAATCACGAATATCATCCATTGCCAGATGTGATGACTCTTTGCGGTAACCTTGATAGACTTCGGGCGACCAACGACGTGCCAGCTCTTTCAGGGTACTAACATCAAGATTACGATAATGGAAATAGGCCTCTAGCTCAGGCATCAGGCGATACATAAAGCGGCGATCCTGGCAGATGCTATTGCCACACATCGGTGATTTCCCAGCAGGGACATGTCTCTGAATAAAATCGAGCGTTTCACGTGCCGCTTCAAGCGTTGTAATGCGGCTTTCACGCACACGATCCACCAGCCCTGATCTTCCGTGCTGGCGCGTATTCCACTCATCCATGCCGTTCAAGG
>QIJH01000050.1 GCA_003232725.1 Chromatiaceae bacterium
TCTTAAAAGTATTACCACAACTGCAGGTAACGTCGATTTCGTTATAATCTGGATGGATATCCGATTTCATGCTGTTCAACCTCACAAATTTTCTATGTGCCGCCACCTGAACCCACTCCAGGCACCGCACAAACTCTGGCCGCGTATTGTATGTAAATCCTTGCTGATCAGCAAGTTAATATAATTGGCTGAATCAGCTTAAGCACTTAACCTATTGATTAAACAAATAATTAAGTTATTGATCAATTTCCCTATCGCTTCATCGAATCAAAGAATTCAGCATTGGTTTTGGTTGCCTTGAGCTTATCCATCAGAAATTCCATCGCTGCCAACTCATCCATTGGGTGCAATAATTTACGTAGAATCCACATTTTCTGCAGCTCGTCTGGCTTGGTCAATAGTTCTTCACGGCGTGTACCGGAGCGATTCAGGTTGATCGCCGGATAGATACGCTTCTCGGCAATACGGCGCTCAAGATGCAGTTCCATATTACCGGTACCTTTAAACTCTTCGTAGATCACATCATCCATGCGCGAGCCGGTATCAATCAATGCGGTTGCAAGAATGGTCAAACTACCGCCCTCTTCGACATTACGCGCCGCGCCAAAGAAACGCTTTGGACGCTGCAATGCGTTAGCATCAACACCACCTGTTAACACTTTGCCTGATGAAGGCACGACAGTATTATAGGCGCGGCCCAGACGGGTAATCGAATCAAGCAAAATCACCACGTCACGTTTATGCTCAACCAGACGCTTCGCCTTTTCAATCACCATCTCGGCAACCTGCACGTGGCGTGTCGCTGGCTCATCAAAGGTACTGGAGATCACTTCGCCTTTCACTGAGCGCGACATCTCCGGATCAATAGCACGATCATGTAACACTCTGGGTTTAGCTCGGTAATCGAATGCGCAATGCTCTGCAACATCATGGTCTTACCCGCTTTTGGTGGCGAAACAATCAAACCACGCTGCCCCTTACCAATGGGCGAAACCAGCTCAATAATACGCGCGGTGAGATCCTCAGTACTGCCGTTACCTAACTCCAGGTTCAGGCGCTCGTTGGCAAATAGTGGTGTCAGATTTTCAAACAGCACCTTACTCTTAGCCACTTCGGGGGACTCAAAATTAATCTCGCTAACCTTCAACAGAGCAAAATAACGCTCACCTTCCTTTGGCGGCCGAATCTTACCGGTAACGGTATCTCCGGTGCGCAAGCTAAAACGACGAATCTGACTCGGTGATACATAGATATCATCTGGACCTGCCAAGTATGAACTGTCCGCTGAGCGCAAAAAACCGAAGCCATCCTGCAATATCTCCAGCACTCCTTCACTGTGAATATCTTCACCCTTTTTTGAGTGGGATTTAAGGATTGCAAAGATAATATCTTGTCGACGCGAGCGCGCCATGTTTTCGATGCCCATAGAACGGGCGAGCTCAACCAGCTCAGCAGCGGATTTTTGTTTCAGTTCAGTAAGATTCATATGAATTTTTTTGGATAGTTTATTGATAAAACGAAGTGGACAAAATTAAGAATGGATTTCACCTCTGAAACAGCTAAAGTCGGTTTTACTGAAAGAAGAGGTGTAGCCGGTAAGGCTTGATTTATTATTTTTAGAAATTTAAAAGCTAAACGCTATCACTCTTTCGTGATAACGTCCAGCCCAAAATATACTTTAATGGGAATCATTTTTAATTATTACTATCGATAAATGCTGACAGCTGCGATTTTGAGACCGCGCCAACCTTGGTCGCCTCTACATTGCCCGCCTTAAATAACATTAAGGTTGGAATACCGCGAATACCATAGCGTGGTGGCGTTGCTGGATTATCATCAATATTGAGTTTAGCAATGCGAATTTTGCCATCATATTCCGCAGCAATTTCTTCTAGAATCGGTGCCATTCCGCCCAGAAGTCTACCAGTACAGGTACTTCAGACTTTAATACATCATCTTCAAATGTGGCGTCTGTTACAGCGCTAATATTGTCACTCACCCTCTATGCCTCCAGATTACTTTATTCAATTTTAAGCTAAAACCCATCTCGTCCCTGCCTCAGGATCTATGGCTATACGTGATTATTAACAATCTGGTCGCAATACACAAACTATTGTGTCAATAATAAAAACCATAAAGATAGCACTGAATCTGCTATCCTTTCTCGAATATGAGCGATAATCACCTATCCAGCACGCTGTTTTCATCTCTGAATCTTCCAGAGGAACTCTCGCAGGGCATTGAAAAAACAGGATTTACTCAATGCACCCCGATACAGGCAGAAACCTTGCCACTGGCATTAGCAGGCTCCGATATCGCAGGCCAGGCGCAAACCGGTACGGGTAAAACGGCGGCCTTTTTAATTGCGCTTATGAACCGATTGCTCACCAGCGACACCGACAATGCCAACGTTAAACATAATCCACGCGCGCTGGTACTCGCTCCCACTCGAGAATTGGCCCTCCAGATTCATAAAGATGCGCTCGCACTCGGTGAAGCGACCGCTCTTAAAATTGGTGTTGTCTATGGTGGTGCGGGTTACGACACACAAAAAGAGATGCTGCGCGAGGGGCTCGACATCCTGATTGGCACACCCGGACGCACCATTGACTTCTTCAAACAAAACCTCTTCAACCTCAAATCAATTGAGGTCATGGTGCTGGATGAAGCGGATCGCATGTTTGACCTCGGCTTTATTAAAGATATCCGTTTTCTACTGCGCCGCATGCCTGACCCGGACAAGCGCCTCAACCTGCTCTTCTCCGCTACGTTGTCATTCCGAGTCATCGAGCTCGCCTACGAACATATGAACAACCCAATGCTAATCAAGATTGAGGCAGAAAAGGTCACCGCAGACAAAGTCGTACAGCAGATCTATTACACCTCAAACGACGAAAAGATTCCACTGCTGCTCGGCCTGCTTAAACAGTTAGCACCAATGCGATCGATCATCTTCGTCAATACCAAAGATGCGGGCAACAAGGTTAATGCCTTTCTCACCGGCAACGGCTTTAATGCTGGAACACTCTCCGGCGATGTACCGCAAAAAAAACGCATTAATCTACTCAAACGTTTTCAGGATGGCGAACTACCGATACTGGTCGCCACCGATGTAGCAGCACGCGGCCTGCACATTCCGGATGTCAGCCATATTTTCAATTACGACCTGCCACAAGACTCTGAAGATTACGTACATCGCATCGGGCGTACTGCACGCGCTGGCAGCAGTGGCGTTGCGATCAGTTTTGCCTGCGAAGACTACGCCTTTGCACTGCCCGATATTGAAGCGTATGTTGGCAATAAGATTCCAACCGAACGTGTCACCACTGAACTGCTGGTAGCACCTGAGCCACCGATCTATCCTAAAAAAGCTCCCAGGGTTCACCATCATCAAAAGTCGGGCAGTAAAAATCAGCGCCGTCGCCCAGCAAGGCGCTCGCATTCAAAGGCGACTTCCAGCAGCTAACCGACAATGGATTTCGCATATGGAGAGCAGCAACCTGGAACCCATCATCCGCCTCAGCTTTTTCTTCGGCACCTTTGCCATGATGGCGCTATGGGAACTTAAATCACCACGGCGACCATTGCGCAGCGCCAGACCATTTCGCTGGCGCCATAACATCGGCCTCACCTTTTTCAATACACTACTGCTACGCCTGCTATTTCCTGCCGCTGCCGTTGGCGTAGCACTCTACGCCACACAACATCAGTGGGGCGTGTTAAACCAGATTGATCTGCCACTGTGGTTTGAAATCATCCTCGCAGTCGTCATCCTCGATTTTTGTATCTACCTGCAACATCGCCTCTTCCACCATGTGCCGATGTTGTGGCAACTGCATATGATGCACCACAGCGATGTTGACCTGGATGTCACCAGCGGCGCACGCTTTCACCCGATTGAAATCATATTGTCGATGTTGATCAAGATGATGCTGATCTGCCTGCTCGGCCCCGCCATTCTTGCCGTCGTGATCTTTGAGATCATTCTCAATGCAGTTGCGATGTTTAATCATAGTAATGTCCGCATTCCTTTGCACATTGAGCGGGTATTACGACGCTTTGTGGTCACCCCGGACATGCACCGCGTACATCACTCTGTACTTGAAGATGAAACCAACAGTAATTACGGCTTTAACCTGCCGTGGTGGGATCACCTCTTTGGCACCTATTGTGCGCAACCGTCAAAGGGACATGATGAGATGACCATCGGCCTAGCGCAATTTCAACGCCCCCGGGTTCAGTCATTCCTATGGATGTTACGCCTGCCCTTTAAAGAAAAAGGTGACAACAGTACAAAGTCATAATCTTATCGATGATTAATGCGCGCCACCCGCGCGCAGATGCTCAACAAAGATAATGGAATCAAAGGTACGATTCAGTGTTGAACTGTGAAAATTCACCATTGTCGTGCC
>QIJH01000163.1 GCA_003232725.1 Chromatiaceae bacterium
CGCCTTGCATTGTAACCCTGAGTCTTGTTTATTTCAGAGTATATGCCCTAACTACATCCAGAGGTTATGCACTTATTATACGAATT
The DNA here is from genome assembly GCA_003232725.1 of Chromatiaceae bacterium. GTDB lineage: Bacteria > Pseudomonadota > Gammaproteobacteria > SZUA-140 > SZUA-140 > SZUA-76. Next base: position 87 of record QIJH01000163.1, read on the forward strand.
CAGGAATCAAAAAAACCTGTCTAACTAGACTTAGCGATTAATTGCTGTTTATGCACATACTGATCTAATGCCAGCCACATAAGATCAAGCAGACAATAAGTGAACGACCTGTTTTACAGCCTGCTATTATCACTACTCACCAGTAGACACTCACAGGAAATCCATGGCACTTAAGGCAACCATCTTCAAACTTGACCTGCAAGTTGATAATATCGATCGCCACTATTATCAGGCACATCAACTAACCATTGCGCGCCACCCCTCTGAGAATAATGAACGTATGCTCTATCGCATTATTGCGTTTGCGATGAATGCACATCCAGCGCTTGAATTTACCAAAGGGATCAGCACCGCAGATGAACCAGACCTATGGCGCCATGCTGACAGTGGTGAAATTGAACAGTGGATTGAACTCGGCCACCCCGATGAAAAACGCCTGCGCAAAGCGTGTGGCCGTGCGCAACAAATACTGGTCTATAGCTATCAACAGCGCAGCGCTGAAATTTGGTGGCAACAGCTTTCAACGCGCACCAAAAACAACGACAAACTGACCATTGCACAAATCATCATTAATGATAGTCAGACCATCGACAAACTCATCGCCAAGCAGATGCAATTAAATTGCACCATTCAAGATGGCTCCATCTGGCTAACAGATAGTACAGAGACACTCGAAATTAGCAGCCGGCCCTTCAGATGAACCGATCTGTGCGCCAATATTAACGAAAACGAGTCTCGTGCAAAGATCTCTTAACATCACTTTAAAGAAGTGCCGCCTTTCTGTGACCTGGATTTCGTGCCAAAAAAAAATGACTAGACAGGCACAACTTTATTGGCACACGGCCCTTTCTGGCCCTCGCCTACTTCATATTCTACTTTCTGCCCATCATTCAGCGTTGCGTAACCACCACCAGCCTGAATTTCAGAATGATGAACAAAAAGGTCTTTGCCGCCATCTTCTGGCGTAATGAAACCAAAACCTTTGTCTGCATTAAACCATTTCACTGTGCCTGTACTCATACCATGCCTTCCTTTGTGTTGTTAAAAATCATTGGCTTCGATTGCCTTCTTGTTAGGTATCGTTGTTTGTTGCCGCTTTATCATTGCTGCCTGATGTCGCTTGATCGTCCTGCTGCTGGCTTTCGCCCGCCGCTGCTGCTTTTAGCAGGCGCTTTTCTTCCTTCTTTTTCTTTTTAGCGATCTCTTTCTGACGCTTTTCGAAAGCATAATTGGGCTTAGCCACGCGTATTCTCTTCCATCTAGGATTAAAACAACAGAATATCAACAAATCGAAGATATATCACCGTTTATGTTGCACCATTTCGACTTGCACTGAGTCAGAACGGCGTAAAACGGAATCAATCACACCGCCAAACCGACCACCAACACTACTCTTACATTTATTGATCATGACCACGCCCTCTTTGAATGACTGGACAATGCATAAGGATAATCCATCTGTTTTGCAACCCTTACGCGTACTTCACTACCAGCAAGCCGCTCCACCAGATGAAGGCCTAAGTCTATCGATGATGTCACCCCTTGAGCAGTCACAACATCGCCTTCATCAACAACGCGCTCATTAACAACAGTGGCACAATAAGGGGCCAGCTCATCAAAAGCACTGGGGTGCGTAGTCGCACGCTTACCTGCCAGAAAACCTGCCGCTCCCAAAAGAAGTGCGCCGCTGCAGACCGATATTTTTAACTTCACAGGCGCTGCCGATTTAATCCACCCCATAAATGCTTCATCATGCCGGAGTGCACGCGTTCCAAAACCGCCCGGCACAACAACCATGTCATATTCATTAAGTGGCTCTGCAATGGTATCTGGCGCAAAGGCCAAGCCTTTGTCGTCAGATACATCTTTTGTAAAAGCGCATATTTTCCAATTGAAGTCAGCAACAACCGCCATTGACCTTAAACGTGTCAGCGGATCGTAAACACCAATAAAGTCTAAAGCGGTCATTTTATCGAAAATGATAAACCCTGTTTTCATATGAATGCCTTATGCTAGCTAGAACTGATAATGCCAGAAAATAATACATCCGGCACAAAGCACTCGCAAGACTGTAAAAGAATCTTTTTTCATATGTTCAAATATGATGCCCGATATTACACCTCATTGTAGCTTGGGTTGAGTACCGTTTACGAACCCCGGGTTTCATTTCATTCAACCCAGGCTACTTGCTGACGGTAGGGATACCGAGCGGCCGTTGTTTACCATCGGCTTTGGCTATGTATACGCGTTTAACCGGTGACGGGTAATAGCTGCCTGATGAAAGTCGATTCCAAAGCTTGTAAAGATTGTTCTTCAGATCTTGATCAAAGTCATGAATACTTTGATCATCTACACCCGCACAACCTTTATTTGCTTTAACTCGTCGATACGCTTCAATAGCCAGTTCTTTGGGTATTTCAAAAGATTTTGTCTGACTCACTGAATTCCTCCCGTTGCCAGTTGATCCCGTTCGTCCGACTGAATGGCCCG
>QIJH01000154.1 GCA_003232725.1 Chromatiaceae bacterium
GATTCATTAAACTGTGGGGAAATGGCCGACGGCCCAGTATTAATCACCGAAAACATATCGACCACAATGATCGAGCACAACTGGCATTGCAGCAAAGATAATGCTGGGAATTTATTATTGGTGAAAAGCAACGCCGCTAGCGTTAAATAACCACCATTTCGTTGTGCAAAAAATATTATATTGAGATTTTTGCATGATACCGGCGCGAAAGAAAAGTGCGCTATATTGTCCTGATTGTGGCAGAAAGCACCGTTAATGCCCAAGGGGCACACCATAGCGCGCTATTGGCACATTTTCTAACAAAAAACAGGGGAATATTAGCCATTTTCACTCATGATTATACCGTGCAAAGGTCTCATATCATTAATTTTGTTAAAATTATTAAGATTCCGCCGTTAAAACACACATATAATCAGCACCATCTTTAAACATTAAACGACCGTAACTATTCAGCATAGTTGAAAATGGGACGTAACTGTTCAGATTGCCCCTGAAATTCGTCAGTTTCTTTATGCCCTCGGGTGCAAGGCGAAATGTGAGTTTACAAGTGTAAATGATCATTTTTAACACCGAAATGGCGGGTTTCAGGGGTGAGCTGAATAGTTACAAACGACCACAATTTATATCGACTCAGGAGCCAGTCCAGGTGCAAAGTATCTCTGTAGTAATCCCGGTATACAATGGGGCGCCTAACCTGCAAGAGCTGAATGCCAGACTCATTCAGACCCTCGATAAATTAGAGGCTGTCTTTGAAATTATTTATGTCGATGACGACAGCCCTGACACCTCGTGGCAAGAGCTCTGTAAAATAACCAGCAGTGATAAACGTACACGCGGCATTCGTATGAGCCGCAATTATGGCCAGCACAACGCCCTTTTGTGCGGCATTCGAGCGGCCAACCACGACGTCATCGTCACCATGGATGATGACCTCCAACATCCTCCTGAAGCGATCCCCCAGATACTGCAAAAACTGGGCAACAATTACGATGCCGTTTATGCCCCACCACTCCACGAGCAACATGGTATGTTACGAAATTTTGCCTCTCAACTCACCAAACTGGCACTGCAACGCGTCATGGGCGTTGAAACAGCCAGAAGCGTTAGCGCATTTCGTGCCTTCCGTACAGATTTAAGAAAATCATTCTCAGATTACCGCGCCCCTTATGTCTCCATTGATGTTTTACTGACATGGGGAACAACAAATTTTGGGGTACTTCCGGTGGAACATTCACCGCGAAAATCAGGAAAATCAAACTACTCGATCGCTGGCCTGATTAGTCATGCGATTAATTTAATGACGGGATTTACAACATTACCTCTACGCATTGCTACCATCTTCGGATTTGGCTTCATGTTATTTGGCGTAGGAGTGCTTAGCTGGGTGCTGGGCAGCTACTTTATTCATGGCGAAACGGTTCCAGGCTTTGCGTTTTTAGCCTCAATCATTGCTATTTTCTCAGGCGTACAACTATTTTCTCTCGGCATTATAGGAGAATATATCGCACGCATACACTTTCGAACAATTGATCGCCCGTCATATCATGTACGCGAGAAGAGATAGCACCCCAGCAGTTCAATCCATATCATTAATGCAGCAAGTAGCTGATTATAATGAATACCAACAAGCAAATCATCAAATATACCATCGTGGGCGTTACCTCCAATGGTATTTTATACGCACTATACTTAATACTCACGTGGCTAGGAATGGGGCCAAAAACAACCATGTCCTTGCTTTACCTTTCAAGCACTAGTCTCACTTACTTCCTAAACCGCCACTGGACTTTCAATGCAAAAAATCCCAATAGAAAAAACTACTTTCACTATCTAATCGTCTATATTGCAGGTTACATGATAAACTTTTTTGCACTATATATGCTGGTTGACACTTTTGATCACCCCCACCAGATAGTTCAGGGCATCATGATCATCGTCATCGCCAGCTTCACTTTTCTGTGTTTAAAGTTCTGGGTTTTTAAAAACAAATCTTGTGAATCATCAAATGAAAATTAACAAGCCATCAAGTGACTCAGACAAGCCCATCCCATTCAACAAACCCTATCTCACAGGCAATGAACTGGACTATATCGCTGAATGTATTGCAAGAGGACACTCTGCAGGTGATGGAGAGTTCACAATGCGCTGCCAGACACTCATGGAGGAGAAATTTTCCGCGTCAAAAATATTACTAACAAACTCATGCACCAGCGCCCTGGAAATATCAGCCTTTCTTTGTGAAATAGATAACAACAGCGAAGTCCTCTTGCCTTCATATACATTCGTATCAACTGCAAATGCATTCTTGATGCGAGGTGCAACACTACGTTTTGTTGATATTCGGGAAGACACCCTTAATATGGATGAAACATTAATTGAAGCACTAGTCACCCCTAAAAGCAGAGCCATAGTCCCAGTTCACTACGCCGGCATCAGCTGTGACATGAATGAGATCAATCGCATTGCAAAACAACATAACTTACATGTGATCGAAGATGCCGCACAAGGGGTTAACGCTCAATACAATGAACAATACCTCGGCACCATGGGAACACTAGGAACATTCAGTTTCCACGAAACAAAAAACTTCATCTGTGGCGAGGGCGGCGCGCTTATCATCAACGATGAAGCGCTTATTGCTAAAGCTGAAATCATTCGTGAAAAAGGAACAAACCGCAGCCAGTTTTTTCGAGGTGAGATAGACAAATACACCTGGATTGACGTTGGTTCATCATATTTACCATCCGACATTCTTGCCGCATTTCTCTACGCACAGCTTGAGAATATCGCCGATATAACCACACGACGACGTCATATCTACAGGCAATACCACGATCAACTTTCACCACTTTCTGAACGCGGCATTATTAAACTACCCTATATTCCTGACGACTGCACAACAAACTATCACATGTTCTACCTCTTAGTGGAAAATGAACATCAGCAGCGCGAGCTACTACAACACCTTAAATTCCGAGGTATACATGCCGTCTTTCACTACGTACCACTACACACCTCACCAGTAGGACTCTCACTTGGCTACCAACCTGG
>QIJH01000188.1 GCA_003232725.1 Chromatiaceae bacterium
GATTCTTTACATTGTAAAAAGGCTTGACCCGTTATTAGTTTCTGTTTTTCTAGATGGTTAATTATCTTATTATTTAAACTCCGTCCCCCTTCTATTTCCGAGTGCATGTTTTTGTTATGCTTTTTAATACACATCTTTAAGTGACGATAGCCCGCTTGAATAATCTGGATTCCAACCATGAACTTCTTTCATTGCCAATTCATCAGGAACTTCAGACAAAAAATATTCTTCTCCTTCAGTTGGTTTATTTTGCACATAGAAGCCACTTCTATAATCAGTTGATCTGGTGATAAATAGTTCATTTTTTGCCCTAGTAAGTGCCACATAAAGTATTCTTCTCTCTTCTTCCTCTGAGTCAATATCACCACAACTACGAACATGAGGATATGTACCTTGTTTTGCGTTTGCAACAAAACAAATTGGTGCTTCTGTGCCTTTTGCACTATGAACTGTAATCATTAAAACGGCATCATCATTTTCTAATTTTTCTATTTCTGTACTTGTCATTGGTTCAAGTGTAAATGCATCAATAAAATCACTTATGGTTTTGTACTTTTCAGCCACAGTGATTAACAGCTTCAAATCTTGGTAACGATAATTCCATTTATCATATCTTTCTTTCAGAATTGGCGTAAGAGATTGCACTGCATTAGATATACATAATTTTGGAATATGCTTATTAGAATCTGTCAACTTAATCGATGTAATGGCATTGTGAGAAGAGCCTATGCTTTCAGACAACACATCTACAGCTTGTTTTTCAGTCTTTTCATAAAAGCTATTTATTAATTTCTCAGCAGTTTTTTCACCAATTCGAGGCCATAGCTTTAAAAAACGCATCCAAGCTAAATCATCTTGCTCATTCCTTACAATCCGCAAAAGAGATAGTACATCACGAACATGGGCTGATTTTGTAAGGCTTGTCCCTCCAATGAAATAATATGGAATTTCTCTCTGAATCAATTCAGCCTCTATAGGTTTTGCATCAAACCCTGAGCGAACTAATATCATAATATCTTTGAAAAGAATATCTTTCTCTTTTCGTTCTAGAATTGTGTCCGCAATCCAACTAGCTTCATCTTGATTACTATCAAAGTCACATATTGATGGTAGAAAACCACCATTTTCTCTATGGGCGGTTAAATGATTATTATAATTTAAAGGTGACCTTTCAAGCAGCCAGTTTGATAAATCAAGTATTTCTTGATAGCTTCGATAATTCAAAGATAGAGGGATTGTTGTGCTGTTGCCAAATATTTCTTCGAAGTTATAGATATGTTTAAACTCTGCACCTCTAAATTTATAGATTGACTGAGCGGGATCGCCAACACAAAATAATCTCACGTCTTCCGATGAAAAATGTTTCAAAATACTAAACTGCAACGGATTAGTATCCTGCATTTCATCTACCAACACCTCATCAAATAGTTTCGTAACAGCTTTTCTAAGGCTGGTTTTTTCTTTTAATGCATTTGCAAAATGTTCCAGTAAGTCATCATAGTCAAGATACCCTCTCATTTTTTTTGATTTCTGATACTCTTGAAATATTCTAGAGCATATTTCGATAAATTTATCATTTAGTTCAGTATTAGATGAAAGATATGCTTTTGGAGTTTGGCAAGTATTTCTACTATATGAGTAATACTTAATAAGTTCTGACGGCCTAGGAAATTCTTTGTTAAGCTCCTTTTCTCGCTTGCTTATATACCTAGCCCTAACAATGGTCATTAATGAGTTCTGGTCATCCGAATCAATAATATTAAGACCAGAAACACCAAAGCTTTTTGGTACTTTGCTCATAACTTTTAGACAGAAAGAGTGAAATGTTCCTGCCTGTATTTGGGTTGAGACGGGGCCTAAATCACTTTTTAAGCGTGATTTCATTTCTCTAGCTGCACGATTAGTAAATGTCATCATCAATATTCGTGAAGCATCTGTGCCAGACTGAACCAGATGTATAGCTCTTGCTATAATTGTTCGTGTTTTTCCACATCCAGCACCAGCTGTAACAAGGATATTATTTGCCTCGCCATCATACGTTACTGCATTCTTTTGTTGCTCGTTCAGTTCCATATGCCAGCTTAGTATGTGTAATATTGAGTCTTTAGTCGATTAACAGTCGTAACATCAATTTCAAATGGATTATCTGGGGTTGACGGGATATCCAGAACATCTAAATTTAACGGTATTTCTTTTATTTTTTTGTTATAGGCTTCAATCATTAAATACTCGAGATTTAATACATCCTCTATGTTGTATGAAAGAAGAGTCTCTAAAGATTTTTTGTTTCGCGTCTTTTTGTAATCATTCCATAATAAAATAGCAAAAAAGCCATCGACATCTGCAAGGCTACCTGTTCTACCAATACCTAATTGCTGCTCACATGATTTCAGACCACCAGAATAGCCAAGGCTATAAAGGATATACCTTAAATCTAGGTGGGCATGTGAAATGCTTATTCCGAAATAGTGTTAGGCGACAATTATCTTGTCCGGTCAGACGACAATTATCTTGACCGGTTGAGTGACACATCCGATAAGTATCTTTTTACCCACAGGAG
>QIJH01000127.1 GCA_003232725.1 Chromatiaceae bacterium
TGGTTGAATAAATGCAATTAATTTAATATTAGTTGGCCCATGAAGGGGGACGTTTTTCAAAAAAGGCGCTCATCCCTTCCTGTCCTTCCTTCGATGCACGTAGCTGTGCGATCAATCGGGCGGATGATTCATCGCTAAAATCGGGGCTCAGTGAACGAATCAGGCATTTACACGCTTGTACTGATAATGGCCCTGCTTTAAGTAGTTTATCAGTTGCTTTGTCAATGGTTTCATCAAGCTCGCTGTTATCACATGTCTGGTGAACAAGGTTTACTTTTGTTGCTTGATCACTAGTAAAGCGCTCGGCACTCAGGAAGAGTCGACGCGCATGGCGCTCACCAATTGCCTTGATAATATAGGGTGCGATGACGGCTGGCACCAGGCCAAAACGTACCTCGGTAAAGGCAAACTACTGTGCCGAGCGTACTGCAATCGCGATATCGCAACAGGCAATCAATCCTAATGCACCACCAAAGGCGCTGCCATTGATACGTGCTACCGTGGGCTTATCGTATTCATATAATGTTCGCATTAATTTAGCGAGTGCCTCAGAGTCTTTCTGGTTAGTCGCTTCGTCACGTTGTGCTGCGGCTTTCATCCACTTGAGATCGGCACCACTGGAAAAGGTTTCACCCTTACCTGTGAGCACTAGAATACGGATGCCATCATCTTTTTCAATTTCCCTGAGTATGGTTCGTAATGATGCAATCAATTTGTCATCGAAGGCGTTGTGTTTTTCAGGGATGTTTAATGAGAGTGTACAGACGCCGCGCGAGTCGGTCTCAATCGTTAGTCGTTCATCTTGCATCATGCTTACTCTCCTTGCTGTGATATCACGTTGTTAACGTGTTATTACATTCTAAAAATGCCGTAGTATTCATTGCTGCTGCAATTCCGCGGCCCAGCAGGTCGCGTGTCTCTACCGGATCAATGATGCCATCATCCCATATGCGTGCGGTTGCGTGGTAAGGGTGGCTTTGACGCTCAAATTGTTCCCGTGTCTCATTTTCCAACGACTCTTTTTCTTGCTCACTCCACTGTTTTCCAGCTCTCGTCATGCTCTCTTTTTTGACTGAGCTAAGTAGATGTGAGGCAGTGTCACCACCCATCACAGCAATACGAGCATTGGGCCACATCCACAATTGTCTTGGGCTATAGGCACGGCCGCACATGGCATAATTACCCGCGCCGTAAGAGCCGCCAATAATGACGGTGAACTTGGGTACTTCGCTGCAGGCAACGGCATTCACCATTTTAGCACCATGTTTTGCGATCCCCTCATGTTCATATTTTTTGCCGATCATAAACCCGGCAATGTTCTGTAAAAAAAGCAATGGAATGCCGCGCTGGTTGCAGAGTTGGATGAAATGAGTCCCTTTAAGTGCCGCATCCGAAAAGAGGATACCGTTATTGGCAACAATACCGATAGGGTAGCCATGGATATGTGAAAAGCCACATACCAGTGTTTGACCGAAGAGTTTCTTAAACTCCTGGAATTCCGAGTCATCTACAATGCGCGCGATGACTTCACGTACATCATACTGTTGACGCACGTCGAATGGTATAATGCCGTATAGTTCTTCGACTGAGTAGCGTGGGGCAGTGATCGCCTGTCGTTTGATGACACCCTGTTTCTGGTGGTTGAGATTGGCGATAATATTGCGGGTGATCTGGAGTGCATCAGCATCATCTTTGGCAAGGTGGTCGGCGACTCCTGAGATGCGGGTGTGAACATCGGCTCCACCGAGAGTCTCAGTATCGACCACCTCTCCAGTGGCGGCCTTTACCAGTGGTGGGCCACCAAGAAAGATGGTGCCCTGAGATTGAACGATCACACATTCATCTGCCATCGCTGGTACATAGGCGCCACCGGCTGTACATGAACCCATCACCACTGCGATCTGTGGAATACCCTGTGCGGATAGCCTGGCCTGGTTATAAAAGATGCGACCAAAGTTATCACGATCAGGAAAGACTTCATCCTGAAGTGGCAAAAAGGCCCCGCCTGAGTCTACCAGGTAGATGCACGGCAGGCGGTTTTGTTCGGCAATTTCCTGTGCGCGCAGGTGTTTTTTGGCGGTGATGGGGTAGTAGGTACCCCCCTTTACCGTGGCATCATTGGCAATGATGATCGTCTCCTGACCGTGCACCACACCAATACCAGTAATAATGCCAGCGCTGGGTACCTCGTCGCCATACATGTGATTGGCTGCCAGTGCTGAGAATTCCATAAATGAGCGACCTTCATCAACCAGCATATTGATGCGGTCTCTTACCAGCAGTTTGCCACGCTGCAGGTGTTTGTCACGTGCTTTATTTGAACCACCAATTTTCACATCACGCAGGCGTTCTTTAAGATCGTTGACCTGTAGCTGTAAATGACCGCTATTATCGGTGAACGCTTCGCTTTTGGTATCGATTTTACTCTCTATAATCGCCATCTTTAAATTCCATATGCTGCTTTATGTGGTAGGAATATTCTTTTACTTTCTTCTATGCTGACGTATTTGTATTTGCCAATTAATTTCAGTCCATTATTTCGATGGCGATAGCCGTTGCTTCACCGCCGCCAATGCAGAGCGATGCGATACCACGCTGTTTACCACGTGCACGTAGTGCATGCAGCAGTGTCACAATGATACGTGTACCCGATGCACCGATCGGATGACCAAGAGCGCACGCACCGCCATTGACATTAACTTTAGCATGATCAAGTTTAAGTTCATGAATCACCCCCATTGTGACTACTGCAAAGGCTTCGTTGATCTCGTAAAGATCGACATCGTTATTGCTCCAGTTGCACTTTTGGTAGAGTTTATTAATTGCATGGATCGGTGCGAAGGTGAACTCCTCTGGCAGCATGGCATGGCTGCTATGTGCGACGACACGCGCTAGTGGTGTGATGTTACGTGCTTTAGCTTCGTCGGCTGACATCAGCACAAGAGCCGCCGCACCATCGGAAATTGACGAAGAGTTGGCAGCAGTGATCACACCGTCTTTTTTAAATGCAGGTTTTAAGGTTGGGATTTTGTCGGGTTTGCAGCGTGCTGGCGTTTCATCAGTTGTAATCTGTTCCTGACCACTGCGTGTTTTGATATTGACGGCAGCCAGTTCATCAGTAAAGGCACCGCTACGACAGGCCGCCATTGCTCGGTTAACAGATTCCACGGTAAAGGCATCGAGCTGTTCGCGGCTAAAATTAAAATGCGTTGCGCACTGTTCTGCAAAAATACCCATGGCCTCACCATCAGATGCATTTTGCAGACCATCAAATAGCATGTGGTCGAGCAGTTCAGTATGGCCAAA
>QIJH01000242.1 GCA_003232725.1 Chromatiaceae bacterium
GACGCGCACAGCAAGCGGGGATTCCGATTGTGCTGGGTTCGGCCACGCCCTCTTTGGAGAGCCTGCACAATGCAAGACAAGGGCGCTTCCAACATTTGACCCTGCCAGAACGTGCCGGTAACGCCGTACCACCCAAGATCCGCCTGCTCGATGTATGCCAGCAAAAGCTGACTGAAGGTTTTTCATCGATGATGTTGCAGGCGATTCAGCACCATCTTGATAAGGGCCAGCAGGTACTGCTCTTCCTCAACCGTCGAGGCTACGCACCCACTCTGATCTGCCACGACTGCGGCTGGCTTGCCAACTGCCAGCGTTGTGATGCCCATATGATTCTGCACAAATCACGGCATCTGCTGCGTTGTCATCACTGTGATAGCCAGCGGCGTATCGACAGCCAGTGCCCCGACTGTGGCAGCGTTGATCTACGCCCACTGGGGCAAGGTACACGGGCTGCCGAGGCGTTGAGTGAGTTCTTTCCCGATAATGAGATTATCCGCATCGATCGTGACAGTACTCGCCGCAAGGGAGCACTGCAAATGCTGCTTAAGCAGGTGGAAGACGGCCGCGGCCAGATTCTATTGGGGACCCAGATGCTGGCCAAGGGGCACCATCTACCCAATGTCACGCTGGTTGGGATACTCGATGCCGACCAGGGGCTGTTTGGGCTCGATTTTCGTTCCAGCGAGCGCATGGGCCAGTTGATTATTCAAGTGGCTGGGCGTGGACCCATCACCCGGCGCATCCGCTGCTCAACGGCATCATCACGCATGATTACAGCCGTTTTGCTGGCGATCTGTTGCTAGAGCGCTCACAGGCAATGTTGCCACCATATCGCCACATCGCGCTGCTGCGTGCTGAGGCGAGTCGTCGCGAAATGCCAAATGAATTCCTTGGTGCAGCACGTGATATGGGATTTCAGCTCTCCAACCCTGCCGAACTGCTGGGGCCAATCCCCGCGGCAATGGAAAAGCGCGCAGGGCGTTACCGTGCGCAGCTACTGATTCAGGCCGATGATCGCGCCCGCCTGCACAATTTTTTGCGTCAGTGGCTGCCGCAGTTGGGACAACTGCCATTGGCAAAAAAGGTGCGCTGGTCGATCGATGTTGACGCGATGGAGCTATCTTGAACACCAACTAAGAATTTGCTTGTAGCGGCTCTGCTCACCCCTGATAATACGTTGCTAGCCACTGCGTGGCAGCCAATTAAAACTCACAGACAGTTCAAAGCGTTAATGAAAAGCCAAATACAAACACTCATCACTCAAGCCGTCACTACGTTGCAACAAAATGGTGACCTGCCTCAAGCGCTCAATCTCAACATTCAGATTGAACGCACCCGCGACAAAACTCACGGCGATTTCGCCTGCAATATTGCACTGATGCTCTCAAAACAGGCAAAGTGCAAACCACGTGATCTGGCCGAGAAGATTGTCGCTGCGCTGCCTGCATCAGAGGTAGTAACGAAGGTTGATATTGCAGGGCCTGGTTTCATCAATTTCTTCATCAATAAAGGGGAAACGCGCGCGGTGATCGGTAAGATCTTCGAGAACGGCAAAGCATTTGGCCATAGCACGGTGGGGCGAGGTAAGCGCGTACAAGTTGAGTTTGTCTCGGCCAACCCAACCGGCCCGCTGCATGTCGGCCACGGGCGTGGTGCAGCTTACGGCGCCACTGTCGCTGATCTACTGGCCGCGGCTGGTTTCGAAGTGCACCGCGAATATTATGTGAACGATGCTGGGCGACAGATGAACATCCTGGCAGCGAGTACCTGGCTACGTTATCTTGAAGGCTGCGGTGAAGCGATCACCTTTCCGCTACCGCGTTACAACAAGCACATGGTGAAACGCTACGTCATTCCGCCGCGGTGGTGATGAATGGGCTGCATCCTGATGAAGGTCAAGCGGATGGTGATAAAGAGCTGCATATCGATGCATTGATTGAACGCACCAAAACACTACTGGGTGACGAAGGTTATAAGATTGTTTTCAATGCCGCGCTCAATACCATCCTCAAAGATATCCGCGAGGATCTGCAGGAATTTGGCGTAATCTATGAAAAGTGGTTTTCAGAGAATTCACTGGTTGACTCCGGTGCAATTGAGCGTGCAATTGGTCGCCTCAAGACCGGCGGGCACCTCTATCAAGAGAAGGGTGCATGGTGGTTTCGCTCTACCGACTTTGGTGATGAAAAAGATCGTGTGGTGGTTCGTGAAAATGGACAAGCCACTTACTTTGCCTCCGATATCGCCTATCACATGGATAAACTGGAACGCGGCTTTGATCAGGTGATTGATGTCTGGGGTGCCGATCATCACGGCTATGTACCGCGTGTTAAGGCAGCGTTGCAAGCGCTCGGCGATGATGTTGATAAGCTTGACGTACTACTGGTGCAATTTGCGATCCTTTATCGTGGTGGTGAAAAGGCACAGATGTCGACCCGCAGTGGCGAGTTTGTGACGCTACGCCAGCTGCGTGAAGAGGTCGGTAATGATGCCGCGCGTTTTTTCTATGTACTACGCAAGTGTGAACAGCATATGGATTTTGATCTTGATTTGGCCAAGTCCCAATCAAACGATAACCCTGTTTACTATATTCAATATGCACATGCACGTGTTTGCAGTGTATTGCACCAGCTTGATGACAAAGGGTTTACCTGGCAACAGCCAAATGAAGATGCATTGGCACTGCTCGACAACGAACATGAGTTAGCGTTGATCTCACGCCTGACACGTTTTCCTGAGGTGGTTGAGTCTGCAGCGTTATCTCATGAGCCGCATCAGGTTGCCTATTACCTGCGTGATTTGGCAAATGACTTTCACACCTATTACAATGCGCACCAATTTATTGTTGATGATGCCACGTTGCGTGATGCGCGTATTGCATTGATTAAGGCGACACGTCAGGTGATCAGTAACGGCCTTGCTCTACTGGGTGTCAGCGCACCTGAAAAGATGTAGCTGTGACAAAGGATTACAAGGTGTCATCAGGGCATAAGTCGAGTCAGTCGAGCAAAAAAAAGGCCGAGGTAAAAAAGAGCGCGGGCATAGGCTGGGGTTCTTTGGCGGCAGGAATGTTCATTGGGTTAGTGATTGCGCTTGGAGCCTATTTATATATTCAGTGGAATTCAGCAACCAGCAATGTTATGACGTCGCCTGAAGCAGCCGTTGATCCAAAACCACCTGTCACTATTAGCAAATCGAATGCCGCTGAAGTGGAACCGGAAAAATCGCGCTTTGATTTTTATACCTTATTGCCTGACATGGAGATCTTCATCCCTGAGCGGGATAAAGAGGCACAGCTTAGAGTGCCCAAGATTAAACGCCCCGGTACTTATCTGTTGCAAGTTGGTTCCTTCAGGAATTTTTCGGATGCCGATGCCTTTAAGGCGCAGCTTGCGCTGAAAGGATTTGAATCAAAGATCCAGACGATTACGATTGATAATGACAGTACCTGGCATCGTGTGCGTATTGGCCCTATCACCGAAATGCCAATGCTTAATCAAACGCGCTCAGGCCTTAGAAAAAACAATATCGAGTTTATGTTGCTAAAAATAAAAGCGGATGACAAATAATTAAGGAGTGGCCCCGTGGAGATTCTGTTAACTAGCGTAGGTGCTTTGGTTGTTACCTTTATTGCGGTGAAATTTTTTTCGATGAAACGTCGTCATAGGGCCGCTAGTAATCTGGTCTTTGCCAAGTACACGTTTAATAAACTTAATATGGCACAGCAAAATAGCGTGCATGATAAAGCGGTTGAGATCGTGCTGGCATCAACTGCAACCAGGATGACAGGCTTTGCCAATGAAGTTGAACGTTATGGTTGGTATGCGCTCGCGATGGATCTGCTCGGGATTCATTCTGCCGTACCGGATAACCCCTGTTGGTACAAAATAAAAAACCCTTATCGTGCGATTATCCCTGGTGACTCGATGATTTATAACGTGAGCGGAGCATTGCAGCAGTATAATATCGAGGTGACAATCAGTTCAGAAAAAGGCTACCCCAGCAAAGCGGCGGGCGTCAAAAAAGAAAATAAAAAAGGGAAAAAGAGATCAAAAGTGTGACGGTCAGAAGACCGTCACTCGCAATGTTCGCTTTAGGGCACCTCTATTAATTCATGAACGGGCAGCTTAAATTCCAAATTCGCACCATCAGCGTTGTCAATTTTGGTAATAGTCCCGCTACGGT
>QIJH01000070.1 GCA_003232725.1 Chromatiaceae bacterium
CTGTACAGGCTAATGCGGAGCGATAATTTTCTTACGTTGGCCGGCTATTCGTCTATTAGCTTGTTGCCGGATACGCAGTGTGTGGGGCCGGCGCAAGGTGATTTGACAACAGAGTCGGGTAACTGTTGGCTTGCCAAAAAAACACAAAAAACCTGTCAAGACTTTTCTTTAGATAATAGCGCTGAGTAGTTACCTACAACTAATCATTAATGTTGATATTTGTCGTGTTGCGAAGATCCATAGTAGTTACTACAAGGCGCACAGTCGAGCGCCATAGCTGCCGCAAGTCCGACAAGCAATTCTGTTTTCTCGTCCAGAAACTCATTATCGTGGGTGGACTCGTAGAACTGCTCATAAGCTTGTTGTTGCTTTTCCGTCAACATACCCAGTAGCCATTAACGAGAAGCGCGGGCGGTATCGGGTTGCACCTGAATTTTCAACCCAAGACCATGCATAAGCTTAACGAAGCTGGAAAGTTTTGGATTACCGCTGCTGGAGAGCATTTTATACATGCTCTCACGACCGAGCGAGGCTCGTTCCGCCAGACCGGAAATACCATCTTCTTGCGCTTCCGCAATATTGCGTAGTGCCATCAACACAACGGCAGGATCGTCACCTGCCAGTGCTTCGTTTAGATATTCACTGGCAACATCCAGGTCTTTCAGCATCTCTGTATGTGTTTGTCGTACGTTACGGGTCGCCATTAATTTCACCTCACTTCTCACTTTTATGCTCTGACCAATACTTCAAAGCACGTTTGATATCTTTCTTTTGAGTGGATTTATCACCACCACACAGCAGAAGATAAATATTCACACCATCTTTTGCATAGTAGACGCGATAACCTGGGCCATAGTGAATACGCAACTCACTCACGCCTTCACCAACGGGCTTGGAGTCACCAAATAGCCCTAGGCTCCATCCGATCCACTTGCATGATGACCTTCGCTTTTGCCCGAGGGTCACTCAGCGATGCCAGCCAGCCCCCATAAGGGGAACGGTCTCCAGAATCCAAATACTCGTGGATGATATTAGTTATCGGCATGATCAATTGTATCCTTTAGGATACGAATAGCGCAACCCCACCATACCAACCAAAATAATTCTATTACAAATCATGCGGATAGCACTTGAAGTCGTATATTCACATCCCTTAATCGTGTAGACAGAACAGCTCTACTCCTACTAATTCGTCAAAAACGCTTCTTTTGACCCTCTTTACCCTGACAAATGGCCAAAAGGTTGTAGAGACAAAAAAGGGCCTTGAAAATGGAAGGGGAGCATTGTTGGTAACATTGGACGAACTAACGACTTTTTTATGTATCCTCGCTATACCACTCAGAATGTGAAAGAAGCGCTGACTGACACCCCAGTTGTGTTTGTCATCGGGCCTCACCAGGCAGGGAAAACCACCTGAGTAAAAAGCCTGATCGATGATGAATGGGAATACATTACCCTGGACGATCAGACACAGTTTGAGATTGCCAAAGTCGACCCGATAGGGTTTATCCGCAATCTACCGCCAAAGCAGATTGTGCTGGATGAAGTACAGTGCTTACCTGAGCTATTCGTTTCGATCAAACAATCCGTGGATGAGAACCGGTAGCTTGGTCGTTTTTTGCTAACAGGCTCAGCTAATGCCCTACTCTTGCCACGATTGTCAGACTCCTTAGCCAGTCGATGGACGTGCGAAACGCAAAAAGCCAAAGTACGGCTTTGATGTAATTTCTCCCACATCAAGAGCGCATGCTTTGCACGGGCAAGCGTTGCCAGCTTATTACTCAGATCATGAGGATCAAAGCGGCCGTTGCGCCAAGGAATCTCCGCATAATTCACCGTTTTATCGTGAATGCCATGATAATGAAACGGACACAGCAGTTCCGCATTAATGCCTTCGACAAAGTTTCGTTCAAACACCAGGTTGTCATCACACAGCGAAAGAATATCCGCTTGATCGGTACGTTCTGGTGTCGCTGTGAGGCCAAGCATAAAGCGGGGTTGGAAAAAATTAATCAAGCGACGATAGGTGATCGCATTCGCATGGTGAAACTCGTCCACCACAATGTAATCAAAACAGTCTGGTGAAAATTGTTGCAGGTGCTTACCCCGCCCCAAAGTTTGAACTGAAGCAAAAACAAAATCTGCCTCAGCCTGTTTTTCCTTGCCAGTGTAATAACCGACACTCGCCGCTGGCTGAATGCGGCTAAAGGTGTCCTCCGCCTGCATTAAAATCTCTTCCCGGTGTGCGACAAACAATACCCGCTTAGCTTTGAGCTGTTGCACATCAAATGTTGCCAACCAGGTATTACCCAAGCCAGTGGCCAAGACCACCAAACCGCGCCGATAACCGGCAACCCGATACACTTGCAGTGTCTACAACGCCTCGGCCTGAATCTCGGTAGGCATGGCAGGTAGAAGCTCTTTCAGGCTCGCCACTGACCACCGCCCGCAACAACACCTTACGCCGCGCGGCATAGTCATCAA
>QIJH01000167.1 GCA_003232725.1 Chromatiaceae bacterium
GAAAATAGACTCGTGCAAAGGTCTCATAGTAAAAACCAATCAATTTTAGAGAGTATTCGATGTTTGATGGCTTAAGTGATCGCCTGGGTCGCACCCTTAAGAATGTCCGAGGTCAGGGCAGGCTAACCGAAGATAATATTAAAGATGCGCTACGTGAAGTGCGCATGGCGCTGCTGGAGGCTGATGTCGCCTTGCCGGTGGTGCGTGAATTTATCAGTCGCGTTAAAGCGCGTGCCGTCGGCAAAGAAGTATTGCTAAGTCTGACGCCAGGCCAGGCTTTTATTAAGGTCGTGAGCGATGAACTAACCACCACCATGGGTGAGGCGTGCGAGCAGCTTAATCTAAGCACGCAGCCGCCAGCCGTTATTTTGATGGCCGGTCTGCAAGGGGCGGGTAAAACCACTACGGTTGCGAAGCTGGCGCGCTTTTTGAAACAGAAACAGAAAAAAAGCGTGATGGTGGTGAGTGTCGATGTCTATCGTCCGGCTGCCATTGAGCAGCTAAAGGCGTTAGCAGGTGAAGTGGAGGCTGAGTTTTTTCCCAGTGACTCCTCACAAAAGCCGCTTAAGATTACCAAAGAAGCGATCAAGCATGCGAAGAAACAGCACGTGGATGTATTGATCATTGATACGGCGGGTCGCCTGCATGTCGATCATGAAATGATGAATGAAATCAAAGAGATTCACGCGGTCGCCGAACCGATTGAGACGCTTTTTGTTGTCGATAGCATGACCGGGCAGGATGCTGCCAATACGGCCAAGGCCTTTAATGACACGCTGCCATTGACCGGCGTGGTGTTGACCAAGACTGATGGCGATGCACGTGGCGGTGCGGCGCTCTCGATCCGCCAGATTACCGGTAAACCAATTAAGTTCCTCGGTGTTGGTGAGAAGAATGAAGCATTAGAGTTGTTTCACCCTGATCGTGTTGCCTCTCGTATTCTTGGCATGGGTGATGTACTGACACTGGTTGAAGAGGCGGAAGGGAAGATTGATCGTGATAAGGCGGAGAAGCTTGCCAAGAAGATGAAAAAGGGCAAGGGTTTCGATCTGGCAGATTATCGAGATCAGTTGCAGCAGATGAAAAGCATGGGTGGTATGGCGGGCCTGATGGATAAGATTCCTGGACTCTCTAATATCCCGCAAGAGGCCAAAGGGCAGCTTGATGATAAGCAGTTTGATCGCGTCGAGGCGATGATTAATTCAATGACGCCGCATGAGCGCGCCCGCCCGGATATCATCAAAGCCTCCCGCAAACGTCGCATCGCGGCCGGTTCCGGGGTGCAGGTACAGGAGCTTAATCGTATGCTAAAGCAGTTTACTCAGATGCAGAAGATGATGAAGAAGATGGCCAAGGGTGGTATGGGTAAGATGATGCGCGGCTTAAAAGGACAGATGCCTTTTCAATAGGATCAATGGCTTATCATTTTTATTGCGCGGCAGCGCATCATTCAGTGTGCTCTCTTAGCAGGGTGAAGATGTTAAATCGTCCGGATGATGAAATTAGGCTTTCCTAAGTGGCTAATTTCACGTAAAATATTGGGCTTTTCCGCCCTCGCGTAAATCGCCTGGGTATATTTGAGACAGAACAAGAGGAAGCAAGTTACTTATGGTAACGATACGTTTAGCACGTGGTGGCGCCAAGAAGCGTCCTTTCTACCACATTGTGGTAGCAGATAACCGCAGAGCCCGCGACGGTCGTTTTATTGAGCGCCTGGGATTTTTTAATCCAGTTGCTCAGGGGAACGAAGAGAGACTGAGGCTTGATAACGACAGGTTGAACTACTGGGTTTCCCAGGGCGCACAGCCTTCTGATCGTGTTGCGAAGCTGGTTAAATCACAGGAAGCAGCCTGATTGATTAGGTAATGTCTGGTATGAGTGATCGATCAGCGGTTTTGGTCGGCCGTATTACTGGCATTTATGGCGTACGTGGTTGGGTAAAGGTCTATTCCTATACGCAGTCACGAAAAAACATCCTTGGCTACTTGCCATGGCAAGTGGGCTCTGAGGGTGGTGGATGGCGAACCATGAAAGTGGTTGAAGGTCGTCTGCAAGGTAAAGGGATTGTTGCGCATCTCGAAGGGTTTGATGATCGAGATGAGGTGAGGTCGTTGATTGGGCTTGATATCAAGGTGAGTCGCGATCAACTGCCGCAGGCCGCTGACGATGAGTACTACTGGGCTGACCTGGTTGGCCTGCAAGTTGAGACCATTGAAGGCGTGCTGCTGGGTAAGATCGATCACCTCTATGACACTGGTGCGAATGATGTAGTGGTGGTGCAGGGTGACCGTGAGCGTTTGATACCGTTTGTGCTAGGTGATGTGATTACTGATATCGATCTTGAAAAGGGTTTGATGTTGGTGGACTGGGATGCGGAGTTTTAGCGGTGCGGATTGATGTGATCTCGTTGTTTCCGCATATGTTTGATGCGTTGACGCAGGATGGGATTACCGGCAGGGCGATT
>QIJH01000026.1 GCA_003232725.1 Chromatiaceae bacterium
GGTGTTGCCTCTGGCACTAGCGCCAGCGCTGGTTTTTTTAACCCCTCATTATTAGCGGCAGCGCATGAAGACGAGGATTTCAGCCTTGAGTTTCCGATTATTGGCGTGCGTGCGGCAGACCCTGATGATTTTATAGATGCGATTGATGATTTTGATAGTAGCAATTATATCGCTCAATTTGATACCGTACGTCAAATAATAGATGCTGCAGATGATGAGGCGGCGCTTAATAATGCTCGACAGTCTATGGTTGATGCGACTAATAATCTGATTGCAGGGCTGGAAGCACTTAATAATAAAGCGTTGATTGCAGAGTTGGAGGCCGGTTTAGTGGTTGGCATCCCGAGCAAAAAATTGGGGGCATCGCTCTATGTTCGAGGTTGGGTGGTTGGGGGAACGCAGGCGGTTATTTCGTCAGCGGATCTTGCGGCTCTTCAAACCATTGCGGATTCACTGGCAACGTTAACGGTGGCTGATTCTTTAACGGGTGACCCACTTTTAACTTCTGCTATTGATGTCCGTTTTGCTGGTATCAGTGAAGTGGGGTTATCGTTGGCGCGTGAATTTAATATTGCCGGGCATGATATTGCGATCGGTATCACGCCTAAATATGTCAGCATTGAGACCTATGATTTTCGCATTGGTGATGAATCTGATCCGACAACGGTCAGCCTGGATGAGGCTGAAATCGATTTGGATAGTGGGCAGCTCAATGATTCTGGTATTGATCTTGATATTGGTATCGCCAAAGATTTTGGTAATGGCTGGAAAGTTGGGTTTGTGGCTAAAAATGTGATCGGGCAGGAGTTTAAGACGGTTCGCGGTAATCTGTTTGAGCTTAAGCCGCAGTACCGGGCGGGTGTGTCTCACCAGACGGAGTGGACCACGGTCGCGTTTGATCTGGATCTGGTTGAGAATGACCCTATTATTAAAGATAGTGTGACGGGATTGGGTTTTGATAAAGAGACCCAGTATGCTGCCATCGGTGCTGAGTTTGATATGTGGGGTGTCGTTCAGCTTCGCGCTGGCTATCGCCACAATATGAGTGATAGTGATACCAGTATTGCAACGTTTGGTGTTGGTTTGTCGCCGTTTGGTGTTCATATTGATGTGGCGGCTGCGGGCAATGCCGATGAGATAGGCGTGTCATTTCAGACAGGCTTCCGTTTCTAATATTGACGGGTAATGGCGGAAACAAAAAAGGCGGGGCTGAATAATCAGCCCCGCCTTTTTAATGTGTTGTTTTAGCGGGTGCCAAAGACGACGATGGTCTTGCCTTGAGCGGTCAACAGGTTTTGTTCTTCCATGCTTTTCAGAACGCGGCCGGCCATTTCACGAGAGCAGCCGACGATGCGGCCAATCTCCTGGCGGGTAATCTTGATCTGCATCCCGTCTGGGTGGGTGATAGCGTCGGGTTCCTTGCAGAGATCAAGCAATGTACCAGCGATGCGCCCGGCGACATCCATAAAGGCGAGTCTTCCGACCATACCACTGGTGCGTCGCAGACGAAGCGCCATCTGTGAGGAGAGTGCAAAGAGGATGTCAGGATATTCCGAGGCGAGGCTACGGAATTTACTGTAGTTGATTTCGGCTAGTTCGCATTGGCTTTTGGCGCGTACCCACGCACTACGTTTTTTCTGGTCGTCGAATAACCCCATTTCGCCGAAAAAATCACCCGCATTGAGGTAAGCGAGTACGATTTCATTGCCATCATCCTCATCCTCAATGAGTACGGTGACGGAGCCTTCCACAATGTAATAGAGTGAATCTGGCGCATCTCCAGCGTAGATGATGACACTTTTAGCGGGATAACGCCGACGGTGGCAGTGTTGTAAAAAACGATCAATGGTTATTGAGAGCTTATCAGGTTTTTTTTTGATCATCGCCATAGCCATACTTCGCCTTTGCATCAAGTTGGGATTCGGTGTTGCACACCAATCGGTAATTACGCATCAATATTGGATCTCTATTAAGGTGTATCATACATCCTTATCGGTAGATTGCGTTATTTGAAGAGGGTTATTGATGAAGGTTAGTGTGAAGTGGGTGCGGGATATGATGTTCCTGGGCGAGTCTGGCAGTGGTCATACGGTGGTGATGGATGGACCACCTGAGGCGGGAGGGCGTAATATGGGTATTCGTCCGATGGAGATGCTGCTGCTTGGTACCGGCGGTTGCACCTCTTTTGATGTGATGAGTATCCTGAAGAAGTCACGCCAGGCGGTGACTGATTGTGTCGCTGAGGTGACGGCGGAGCGGGCTGAGACAGCACCGAAGGTCTTTACCAGGATTCACATCCATTTTATGGTGACTGGCAAAGGGCTTTCTGAAAAAGCGGTGGCGCGCGCGGTCTCACTGACCGCAGAAAAATACTGTTCCGCATCGATTATGCTAGCTCAAGTGGCTAAAGTAACGCATGATTTTGAAATTATTGAAGCCGAATGACGCTTTTATG
>QIJH01000196.1 GCA_003232725.1 Chromatiaceae bacterium
GCTGTGTGAGGCCAAGGTTGCCCTGGTACCCGGCTCGGCCTTCGGCGCGGAAGGCTATATGCGCATATCCTATGCTACCAGCATGGAAATGCTGGATCAGGCACTTGCACGAATTGCAGAAGCACTTGGCTAGAAATAATTAAGCCCGCAAATCCACATCAATCACTTGACCACTAAAGCCCGTATCAGTAATATTCGCGCTCCACAATTCCCCGATAGCTCAGTTGGTAGAGCAAGTGACTGTTAATCACTGGGTTCGAGCCCGTCTCGGGGAGCCAAATATTCTGATATAAATCAGTGACTTAATCGGGTTCGAAAGAGCCCGATTTTTTGTTGCCCCTCCCCAGCGTGACCATATCGTGACCTGGAATTATCAAGTCGGCCAACAGCATTACGAACATTCTCCGGTGATAGGTGCGCATAGCGCTCAGTCATCGTGATAGATGCATGGCCAAGCAAGTCTCTTACTTCAGCCAGTGCCGCACCCGCTGAAACAAGCCATGCTGCACAGGTATGACGCATATCATGGATACGAAAATCTTCAATCCCAGCATTTTTACATGCGGTAGCAAAACTTTTTTTCACTGACTGAATCCTCTCACCTTTTCTGTTACAAAACACCCAGGGGCTATCTTCGCAGTGGAGAGCGCGAAAACGTGCACGCCGCTGAATCGCAGATCTTGCAATTCTGTTCAAAGGAATTGACCTGCATTTACCCGATTTGGTCTGATCAGCCTCCAGATAAAAAATATCTGCCTGGAGATTTACACGAGACCATGTAAGCCCGAGCATTTCCTGACTCCTACAACCCGTATATAAAGCGAGTGAAATAAAGTCATGTAAATGAGGCGACCTTATCAAATCGCTGGCCTTTTCAAGCAGAACAGCTGATTCCGTATAAGTAATCCAGCGAGTCCTGCCTGGTGGCTCTTTTAACTTCTTTCCCGCTACAACATTTGGAAGATTCCATTCCCATTCACGATTGGCATAGTTGATGGCCGATGAGAAAAGAGCAAGCTCGCGGTTAATGCTAGCATTACTAACTTCTTCTTTTCGCTTAGAGATATAGGCTCTGATATCTGAACCAGTCAAATCATTCATCACGGAATCTTTGAAGACACTACGAAGGTGTCGTGTGCTAGTTATATCTTTGTTCGCACTACGCTTCACTTCTGCAGTTGCCTTCAAATAAGCATACATGAGTTCCTCGAAGGTTCTGGATGGTTCTTCGTCCCATTGACGAGTTCTAAACGAATCCAGCTTCCATTTTGCTTCTAACGCTTTCGCCTCCTTTTGGTTTGTGGTTTCAGTAGAGCGTCTAACTCTTTTCCCGCGGTGGTCGGTGTAACTTGCCCACCAAACGGGGCTATCTTTGCGACGGTATGGCATGTGCTTTTCTCCTTGTGCACACGTGGCCCCGCGCAGGAGTTATTATGCGCGAGATACATATTTTTTTCTACCCACTCATGGACTGCAGCAACCGGCACCTTCAAGGAACGGCGGACAGATACGCCAGGTAATTCGCCATCACCAATCATCCGTCGTACTGTACGGGCTGATATGCCTCCCAATTGCATTGCAGCTTCATCCAGGCTCCATAGCAACACTTCACTTCGTTTTGTAGTTTCATCATCCATATTGAACATGCCTGCGCTACCTAATTGTCGTGAACATTGGAACAACGTAAGACTCAAACCAAGTCTTTCTTTCATTTTTTATTCTTTTCCAGCATCTGACGCTGCCCTTTTCAATCATGATCTTGCATAGATCCATTTATTAGATTATTAGATATAAATAATATGATGATTAAACATATTTTATCTCGTAAAATTTGAGCAGGCTATTACTGGCAATGCTTAACTGAATGCACATTTTTTAATCATTTACAGATACAAGCTTAAGTTGATTCTATAATTACAATGCATCGTGGCTTATATCATTCCAGCAACGAGAAAAAATGCTTTCGTCATCGTAGAAATCACCTACCAATAAGACAGACACGAATTTCCCCATGCTATATGCAGCCTCAAAACTATGTTTATTTTACATCTATTCATAATTTTTTCAACTAATTATGTTTATTAATCATTTATTGGGTGCCTGTAACTCATGAAATACGCAGGTTTTTGCCAGCACATACAGATCAAATCATTTCTGAACTAATTCTTGAGATCATGCCCATTACCGATAAAACTATCGGCGGGGAATCCTGGCTATAGTAGTAAATCTCCGTTCCACCGACTAATACTCCACCCAGACTGTATAAACTGGAAATAAGCCCACATTCAGCTTATCTCTACCAACAATTGTGAGCCATATCCGACACACGGAGAACAGGGTGGCTATTGTGAAATACACAAATTATTGCAATTTAATTGACTCGCATACTTATGCAGAGATAGCTGGAAATATGACCAGATAAAAATAAACAGGAAAAACATACGCTGGCACCCTTCCAATAACTTCCTTCGTTATCTTTCTTTTGAAAACTTTCTCAAACAAAAATGACGGTGAAATACAGGATACAAATACAATAAGTCCCGGTAGCATTTGCCCTACCAGTATTATATCCATAACGGAGTCAATCCCATTACGTGTGTTTATAAAAATCAATACACCGAGAAGCAAACCTACTGGGG
>QIJH01000110.1 GCA_003232725.1 Chromatiaceae bacterium
GGCGCGACGCGACGGGGTACCTGTTGCGCTGCAGCCTGAGGTACGGGTACCGCAGGTGACACTGCTGCTGCAGGTGCACTCACGACTGGCACATCTGCCGCAGGCGCATCTGCCTGGTTTGTATCGGCCGGCTCAAGCATCATAATCAAGCTACCTTCTGCTACCTGGTCACCCAGCGCAACCTTAAGCTCAGTGATCACACCCGCCTGCGGTGCAGGAATCTCCATCGCGGCTTTATCGGACTCGACTGAAATCAGTGAATCTTCAGCCTGTACGCTGTCACCTACCGCGACCAACAGTTCGATCACTTCGACAGCGTCAAAGTCACCAATATCTGGAACTAATATCTCTATTGCCATCTTAATATTCCCTATGCTGAAGCCGGGGTGGGTTTTTCCGGGTTGATGCCATATTTTTCAATCGCATCACGCACCTTCTCAGCCGCTATTTTGCCTTCGTCCGCCAGCGCTTTCAGTGCCGCAACAACGACATAGTGGCTGTTAACCTCAAAATGTTTACGCAACTGCGCACGGGTATCACTGCGGCCAAAACCATCGGTACCCAGCACTTCATAGTGACCCGGCACCCATTTGCGAATCTGTTCCGCGTAGCTTTGAATGTAATATGAATGGCCCTTCACGACCCGCCAGCACTTCGGCTACATAAGAAATTTTAGCTGTCGCGTCTGGATGCAAACGGTTCCAGCGATCAATCGCCTGTGCTTCACGTGAAAGTTCGGTAAAGCTGGTGGCACTCCAGATATCAGAGGCAATGCCCCAGTCACTCTGTAACAACTCACTCGCTGCGATCACTTCACGCAGGATGGTACCGGAGCCCATCAGTTGCACGCGGTTGGAGTTTTCTCCGTCACCTTCTTTAAAGAGATACATCCCTTTGATGATCCCTTGTTCGCTTCCTTCTGGCATCGCAGGGACATTTTCCTGTTCACCATACATACGGCGCATGCCGTCGTGAATAATCACCGCCATCTCGTAATTAAAGGTGGGATCGTAACTGACACAGTTTGGAATCGTGCCCGACATAATCAGGCTATGCCCATCCTGATGCTGCAAACCTTCACCCGCAAGTGTGGTACGCCCGGCAGTGCCACCAATCATAAAACCACGTGCCTGCATATCACCCGCTGCCCATGCCAGATCACCGATGCGCTGGAAACCAAACATTGAGTAATAAATATAGAATGGAATGGTACTCACACCATGCGAACTATAAGAGGTCGCGGCCGCAATCCAGGAACACATCGCACCCGCCTCGTTGATTCCTTCTTCCAGGATCTGTCCACTCTTGTCCTCTTTATAGAACATGATTTCATCTTTGTCCTGCGGGGTATAAAGCTGGCCGACAGAAGAGTAGATACCGAGCTGACGAAACATCCCTTCCATACCAAAGGTACGGGCCTCATCCGGTACGATCGGCACGATGTGTTTACCAATCTTTTTATCACGGCATAGCAGCGTCAACATCCGCACCCATGCCATGGTGGTCGACATCTCTTTATCACCGCTGCCTACTAGCAGCGGCTCAAACACAGAAAGCGGTGGAATCTCTAACGCATCCACTTTATCACTACGGGTTGGCAGGTAACCGCCCAACGCTTTACGACGCGCATGCATGTACTGCATCTCTGCCGAATCGGCAGCGGGCATATAGTATTGACCGGCCGCTGCATCTTCATCACTTAAAGGAATATTGAAACGATCACGGAAAGCGATCATGTCATCGTTATCCAGTTTCTTTTGTGAATGGGTGCGCATCTGCCCTTCACCCGCAGAACCCATGCCGTAACCTTTTACGGTATGCGCAAGGATCACTGTTGGCTGACCATTTTGGTTAACCGCGTTGTGGTAAGCCGCATAGACCTTATGAGGGTCATGCCCACCACGGTTGAGACGCCAGATGTCCTCATCCGACATCTTCGCTACCATCGCTTTCAGTTCAGGGTATTTGCCAAAGAAGTGCTCACGCACATACGCACCATCTTTTGATTTGTAGTTCTGAAAATCACCATCGACCGCTTCCATCATACGCTTTTGCAGCAGGCCATCTTTGTCTTTGGCAAGCAATGGATCCCAATAGCTACCCCACAGCACTTTGATGACATTCCAGCCGGCACCACGGAAGTTCGCTTCCAGCTCCTGAATAATCTTACCATTGCCACGTACCGGGCCATCCAGACGTTGCAGGTTACAGTTAACCACCCAGACTAAATTATCGAGTTTTTCACGTGACGCCAATGTGATTGCACCGAGGGTTTCAGGCTCATCCGTCTCACCATCGCCGATAAATGCCCACACCTTACGCCCTTCGGTCTTCGCGAGGTTACGGTGCTGCAGGTACTTCATGAAACGTGCCTGGTAGATCGACATAATCGGGCCAAGGCCCATCGAAACGGTTGGAAACTGCCAGAAGTCCGGCATCAAATGCGGATGCGGATAAGATGAGAGGCCGCCACCATCCACTTCCTGACGAAACTTATCAAGTTGATCTGCACTCAAACGTCCTTCAAGAAAGGCACGTGCATAGGTACCGGGTGACGCGTGGCCCTGTGAAAAGATCAGATCACCACTGCACGGTTGTAACCCACATCATAAAGGGTCGCCGCCGATGCGAAACTGGCGATGTGGCCACCTAGCTCAGTGCTCTTACGATTGGCTTTTACCACCATCGCCATTGCATTCCAGCGAATATAGCTGCGGATACGATCTTCAATCGCCGCATCGCCCGGCAGTGGCTCCTCCAGGTGAGTGGGAATGGTATTCACATACGCAGTGTTAGCGGAATAAGGAAGGTTTGCACCACTGCGGCGCGCCTTGTCGATCATCTGCTCTAACAGGAAATGAGCACGTTCAACTCCTTCGTTTTCGATCACCGACTCCAGGGCATCCACCCACTCTTGAGTTTCAACGGCATCGATATCAGGTAACTGCGATTGCTGGGACATTCATCCAACCTCTTTATTGAATTCCGACACCCTCATATGGAGAGAGCCGTTAAATTATGGGTAAATCGTGAAAGTGAAATCTAAAAACTTAAGAATCTGACCTTCTGAACAACAAAGGCCAAATGAAAATTATTGGCAAATACAGGATAAGGGAGACCCCAACGGCCTCGCACAGTGCTGGCACATAAAATTAATACACTTTTTTTTCGCTACAGCCATAAAACCTACCCATATTTCCTTTGTTTATTGCTACTACGACGCAGCGCCCAATTTCAACGGCACACACGTCAAACAACCATTCTATAATAACATGCTTGTTTCTATTAAGATTTTAGCAGCTCTGCCCACACTAATTTGCTATCTTTGGCGGACAAACGTTGATGCGCGATCTCTCAGGCCCGATATGATCGTTTTTTTCCCGCATCAGGTCAAGAAGAGACCACTGGAATAACAGGGAATATTAAATGAAAATCAAACTAAAACAACAGCAAAGCAGCCTCACTCAGCGCAGTGTTAATGCCATCTCACACCTGATCATTCTGTTGCCGCAAGATTGGCTAAAATCGAAACAGGCATGGCCAGCTCTCCCTTACGAGGAGGTACTCAAACAGCGCTTAAAACGTAGCGGCGACGAAGAAGCGTTACTAACCACCGACCTGCCTAACAAAGTGAGCACCCATGTCACACTTTCCGGCATCAAAAAAGAGATGGGGCGATTTGAGCTCCTGACACTGGCACGTAAACTGGCCGCACCGCAAAACCCGACCACTGTCTCAATTACTGCCGCTGGATTTACAGATGAAGAAACTGCGTCGCTGCTCAAAGTAGTGGTTGCCGCGCTGCTAGCCGCAAGCTGCGATATGCCATCGTTCAAAAGCAAGGCGGCCAAGCCATCAAAGCTACACACCATTCAGGTATTCGGGGTAAACAAACGCATCGACTTCAGCCGTACCATCGCAGAGGCCGCTGGCAATAACCTCGCACGTCAATTAACGACACTGCCACCCAATGAACTAACACCTGCCACCTATCGCAAACGCGTCGAAAAGCTCGCCAAAGAGCATCGCTGGAAGATGGCCTTCCTTGACCAGGCAACGCTCAAGCGTAAAAAGGCCGGGGCGTTTTTAGCCGTGTCACAGGGCAGCACTGAAAAAGATGCCGGTATCGTCCATCTGCACTACACCCCCAAAATAGCACGCAAGCAACAGACCCCGTTGGCACTAGTCGGTAAGGGGATCTGCTTTGATACAGGCGGCACTAACCTGAAACCAGCACAGTATATGCACGGCATGCATGAAGATATGCAGGGCAGCGCGGTGGCACTCGGCACCTTTCTTACCTTATCGCAACTGAAGGTACCCTATGTGGTTGATTGCTGGCTGGCGCTGGCGCAAAATCACATCGGGCCAAACGCCTATAAACAGAACGATGTGGTCACTGCCAGCAACGGCACCACTATTGAAGTAATGCATACGGACGCCGAAGGGCGCATGGTATTGGCAGATACATTGGTGCAGGCAGCAAAGCTAAAACCAGCGTTGATCATCGACTACGCCACGCTAACTGGCGCATGCCATTACTCACTCAGCGCACGTTACAGCGGTGGGTTTACTAATCGTGATATTTTAATCGCTGAAATCATTTCAGCGGGTCGCAATAGCGGAGAACGCGTCTGGCCTTTCCCGCTCGATAAAGATTATGATGACGAACTGAAGAGCAAGGTCGCCGACCTCAAACAGTGCACCCTCGGCGGCGAGGCGGACCACATCCTCGCCAGCCGTTTTTTGCAACGTTTTGTGGGTGACACCCCATGGCTGCATCTCGACCTCTCATCCGGCAATAGTAAAGGTGGGCTAGCGCACATTCCAACCGACATCACCGGCTTTGGGGTTAGCTTTACCACCCAGTTGCTGTTTGATAATGACGTATTAACAAAGCTAAACAAAACTGAAAAATAATATCAATGTAGCCCAAGCTACCCATAAGGTAACAACAGAACAATGGAAAATGAAATTACAGATCTGCAGATTCGGCTGACCCATCAGGAGTCGACGCTGGAAACGCTCAACCAGGTGATCATTGATCAACAACGAGCAATCGACCAACT
This sequence comes from Chromatiaceae bacterium, assembly GCA_003232725.1. GTDB lineage: Bacteria > Pseudomonadota > Gammaproteobacteria > SZUA-140 > SZUA-140 > SZUA-76. Next base: position 5,070 of record QIJH01000110.1, read on the forward strand.
AACCCTTTCCGTTGAACAACTGAATGAACGCATGAGGGCGATGGCCGACTCAAACATCGCAGACCAATCGCAAGAAACCCCGCCACCGCATTATTAAAGGGTTGTTTTGACACCCCCAGCGCACCCCGCTACTCTTAAGCGAACAGATCGACAATCATTAATAAAGGATCTCCTCATGAATGACGGCTCCCCACTGGCAGACGCACAACAACAGTTCGTCGACGCCCTTAGTAATAAGACCAACGAAACAGAGATCTGCCGCCTAAGTGCGGCGCTCGGCCGTACCCTGGCCAGTGATGTACAGGCACCTACTGATATGCCGCCTTACCACCGCGCCATCGTTGAAGGCTGGCTGGTCAATAGTGCTGATACCCAAGGTGCCGACGAAGGTTCCCCCATCAGCTTTAACATTACCGGCAACATTATCCCAGGTGATGAAAGCTGCCCGGTACCGGGCACAGGAAAAGCACTAAGGGTTGCCACTGGTAGCATTGTGGTCGATGGCCCTGTCGCTATTATCCGCCCATGGGAAGGCAAAGAAGATGGCAACATGGTTTCGATCACCCGCCCATTCCCACCCCGTTTTTTTATTGAAGAACAGGGATATGACCTCAAACAAGATGCAACCGCCGTTGCTGCTGGCACCATAATCAGCGCAGCAGAGATCGGTACCATCGCCAGCCTCGGCATCGATGAAATTGAAGTGGCGCGCGCACCAAAGGTCACACTGTTTGCCTCCGGCGATGAAGTGATCCCCTATACCGATCCACTCAAACCCGGCAGCATTCGTGACAGCAACAGCATCATGCTCGCCAGTGCGGTGACCGAAGCGGGTGGTGTTCCCGTGATCGCAGGCATTATGGGTGACAATTTCGATAAGTTTGTCGCTGCGGTTAAAACAGCCATTGAGAGCTCAGACATGATCGTGATCTCCGGTGGCACCGCGGTTGGTGGACGTGACTTTATCTCTGACCTGCTAAAAGAAGTGGGTTGATGGTGTGCCGATGCGCTCAGGCCGCCCGCTGATTATGGGGAAAGCGGGTAACACACCGATCATCTGCGTCGCAGGCCATCCGCCTGAGGCACTACGAGGCTTTAATCTGTTTGGGGTTGCTGCCATTAACAAGTTAACCGATAGAGATGCAGAGCTGCCTGCGGACAGTCAAAACAATCAGGCGCCACCACCCCAAAAACCGTGACATAATTGCACACACGATTAAATGACCATTCGCGCAAATAGCGCGTAATCGAGGAAATATCATGTCACAGCCACTAACGATGATCCGTCCTGACGATTGGCATCTTCACCTAAGAGATGGCCCAGTACTCACGACCACCGTTGGCCATAGTGCCAAACAGTTTGCGCGCGCCATCATCATGCCTAACTTGAAAAAACCGGTCACCACGACTGAGTTAGCGATGGCCTATCGTGATCGCATCCTTGCAGCCATCCCTGACGGCCTCGCCTTTAGCCCGTTAATGACCCTGTATCTAACGGATGACACCTCTATTGAAGAGATCAAACGCGCCGGTAACAGCAAGCACATCGTCGCGCTTAAACTTTACCCAGCAGGTGCCACGACCAACTCATCATCTGGCGTAAGCGATATCGAATGCACCTATTCGATACTGGAAGAGATGATTGAATTTAATATGCCGCTGCTGATCCATGGTGAGGTGACCGATCCGAGCATTGATATTTTTGATCGTGAAAAGATCTTTATAGAGCGACACCTGGAACCGCTCACGCGCCGCTATCCAGAACTAAAAATTGTGTTAGAACATATCACCACCCATGATGCGGTCGCGTATGTCGAAGAAGGCAACAGCACATTGGCCGCGACCATCACACCACATCACTTACTGCTTAACCGTAATGCAATGCTGGTCGGCGGCATACACCCACACCACTACTGCCTGCCAGTACTCAAGCGCGAACGGCACCGCCAAGCACTGGTCAAAGCAGCGACTGGCGGCAATCCACGATTTTTCCTCGGTACCGATAGCGCACCACACGAGATTGCAAGTAAGGAGAGCGGCTGTGGCTGTGCTGGCATCTACTCTGCCCATGCCGCACTGGAACTCTATACCGAGATCTTTGAAGCGGCTGTCGCCAGTTTCCATGGTGCAGATTTTTATGGACTGCCACGCAATAAAGAGACCATCAGCTTGGTCAAGCGCCCCTGGGTCAGTCCTGAAAGCTATCAATTCGGTGAAGAAGGGACAGTACGTCCCTTCCGTGCAGGTGAGGCATTAGACTGGACTCTTTATGCCAATCTGCATCGCACCATACAATAAATGTTAAACCGATAGATATTAATTCGACAAGAGTTAGCAACCCCTTCATGCAGAATGATCAATCCCCACTACTGGCAACGCGCTTCAGAGGCTACCTGCCGGTTATTATTGATGTTGAAACCGCCGGTTTCAATGCACAGACCGACGCCTTGCTAGAGGTCGCAGCAGTCCTACTAAAAGTTGCGCCTGATGGCAAACTTGAACCTGGCATTACCATCGCCCATCACATCCTGCCGTTCGAAGGAGCCAACCTCGAAGCGGCAGCGCTGGAGTTTAACGGCATCGATCCTTACCACCCTTTCCGCATGGCGCTAGCAGAGAAAGAGGCGCTGCAATCTATCTTCAAACCGATACGCGCCGCAATCAAAGAAAACGATTGTACCCGCGCCATTCTGGTTGGACACAATGCAGCCTTCGACCTTAACTTCATCAATGCGGCCGTCGCGCGCACAAAAATCAAGCGCAATCCATTTCACCCCTTTAGCACCCTCGATACCGTTTCACTTAGCGCCCTCGCCTACGGCCAAACCGTGCTGGCACGCGCGGCAATGGCATCCGGGATTGAATGGGATGGCAAAGAAGCACACTCGGCCATCTACGATGCTGAACGAACTACCGAGCTCTTTTGCGATATCGTCAACCAGTGGGATAACAACATTGGCAGACCTGCCGTTCACCCAGCTGAAAATGGCAACTCAACAAATTAGCTAAGGCGTTCCACTCAAACACACCGCTGAGAAGTGATACGAAACGAAGAAAGCTGGGCGCAACTAACTCGCTATAAATTCTGTTTCAGACAATAAAAAAGGCACTGTACCCATCAGACACAGCGCCTTTTTAGTACCAACAGATTAAGGTTTACACTTTTCCTGCAGCCTCTACCATCGTCTTCAACTCACCGCGTTGATACAGTTCCATTACAATGTCACAGCCACCGACCAGTTCACCATTAATATAGAGCTGTGGAAAAGTCGGCCAGTTAGCATAACTAGGCAGATTCTGGCGAATTTCAGGATCAGCCAAAATATTGATATCTGAAAACTCAGCGTCACAGGCCTTCAATGCCTGCAC
>QIJH01000136.1 GCA_003232725.1 Chromatiaceae bacterium
GCACTACTCTACTCAATTGAAACGCAGCGATACACGGTGGTCAAAGCAAAGTCTGTCATCCTCGCCAGTGGCGGGCTTGGCCGCATGCACCTCAATGGTTTTCCCACCTCCAACCATGTAGGCGCAACTGGTGATGGCCTGGTGCTTGCCTACCGGCTCGGCGCACAACTGCAGGCGCTAGACTCATTCCAGTATCACCCAACAGGACTGGCCTGGCCACAAACACTGGCCGGCACCTTAATCACTGAGGGAATACGCTCCGCCGGAGCACAGCTAGTAAACAGCCTTGGCGAGCGTTTTATCGACGAGCTTGCGCCACGCGATGTGGTCTGCGCGGCGATCATACGTGAATGCAGAGAGGGACGAGGGATACGCCTGCAAAGCGGCCGGCAGGGGGTGTGGCTCGACATACCCTCACTGGAAAAACAGCAGCCTGGTATGCTCGCGCAGCAGTTCCCAAAATTCATCACACTATGCACCAAAGCAGGCATCGACCCTTACCAATCACCACTGCTGATCTGCCCCACGTTACATTACCAGAATGGCGGTGTGGTGATTAATGAAGCATGCGAAACAACGATCCCCGGGCTCTATTGTGCCGGTGAAGTCAGCGGGGGTATTCACGGCAAAAACCGCATCATGGGCAACGCCCTGCTGGAGATCATCAGTTTTGGCAGACGCGCGGGTGCGGCAGCAGCCGCGCGCCATTCACCAAGCAAGAGCCAGTTGTTACTCGATCACTTAACAATATTTCGTCGCGAAATAAAAAACAACCACAACGTTAGCGACATACAGGGACCTCTATTATTCCCCCACTACGCCAATTTCAGCAGGAAAAGGACATAAACAAGGTGTCATTGAATCAACTCTTACGCCACCCGGACAACAGCTGTGCGAATTTAGATGCATGGCTCAACGGCGTTGGTGGCAAGGCGCTGGCAATCGCACTAAATGATCCAGCAACACTCATCCCAACCATCAAGGCAGCGGGACTGCGCGGCCTCGGTGGCAGTGGTTTTCCTACCCATCACAAATGGCAAATGATAGCGGCACAACAGCAGCGCGATGAACGTTACCTGATATGCAATGGCAATGAAGATGAACCTGGCACCTTTAAAGATAGGCTACTGCTGGAGGAGTCACCACACCAGGTGATTGAGGGCGCATTAATCACAGCACTTGCGACCCACATTAATCACATCATTTTTTACATCAACCCTCATTTGAAGCGCGCAACCGAAATACTCTCCAATGCCATCGCACAGTGGCAACAAAGTGATTACCTGCAACAAATCTCCAGCGTGCTAGTGAAGGAGCTGGTATTAAAGATCATCCCATCGCCCGGCCACTACATCGCCGGTGAAGAGACCGCAGCAATTGAAGCCATCGAAGGCAACTTTCCTTTCCCGCGCAGTAAACCCCCTTATCCGACTGTCGCAGGGGTGCATGGTAAACCCACATTAGTCAATAATATTGAGACTCTTGCCAATGTATCGCACATCGTGCGTAACAGCGCGGCGTGGTTCCAGTCGCTGGGGAAAGGTGACGCTAGTGGCACCAAGATCTACTGTGTCAGTGGTGATGTCACTAATGGCGGAGCGTATGAATTACCCATGGGCACGTCACTGAAGTCGCTTATTTTTCAACATGCGGGTGGTATCAGCAATAATCGAAAACTTAAGGCTGTCTTTACAGGGGGGCCATCTAATTCAATCTTAACGGCAGACGAATTATCGCTTGCGCTGGATTTTGATTCACTAAAACAACGCAATGCAGGCCTCGGAACGGGCGCGATGATTGTGGTTGCTGAAGGCAATCCAGTGATTCCTCACATTGCCAAATACCTCGATTTTTTTACGGCAGCGTCATGCGGCCAGTGCCCACCCTGCACCAGTGGCACGAGAGAAATGGCACAGCTCACTCGGAAAATTGCCGTCGGCAACGCTGACAAACATGACTTTGACTCACTCATCAGTCTAAGTGAACTCCTGCCTGGCAGTGGTCGCTGTCATCTGGTTGATGGCGCAGTCACCTTGCTCAAAAGCTCTTTCAGCCATTTTCCGAAGGAATATCAAGCATTAATAAACAAACCTCTTTCATAAAACGATATTGTTAGTCACCAGTCCCACACTGAACAAGCACAAAAGAGCAAGCCCATTTTCAGACTTTTTCACTGTGACTTCCCTTGTTAGAGTTGACCCATAAAACCACAATACCTATACTGGTTTAATCAAGTACATTCAACATTCAGCCGATCAAGATTGTTAATAAACAAGTTTCTGAGGAGAGGCAGTACAGATGAAAACACTGGAACCAAAAAAAGTGGATGCCAAAGACATCCCACTTTGGTTTAAAGAATCATTTAGCCTGCTCATGCGCCGCGCACCTCTGTTCATTACCTCGATAGCCGCATTTTTTGTCATCCTCTTTTTTACTCTCGCTGAACAGACCCCCCCGCTGATATTGCTGCCACTATTTTTGCTGTTTGTCGCATTTGTGATGCATTTCTTTTTCAGTGATCTGCTGCTGTTAGCCTTCTCATCAGATAATTCTCGCAAGATTACTCTTAGCGAACGGGCACATGCTCTGGCTCCTGAGCAGAAATCTTTTTTGAAGATGACCTTCATGGCCTTTCTTGTCGGCTCAACCTTCTGGCTAATCAGCCTATCGATGGATGTTGATAAAGACCTGCTCAGTGCCTGCCTCAGCGTTGTCGATCGTTTACTGTTTGAAAAAGAGATGCCACTATTCTTTATGCTGAAACTACTCGCCACCATGCTCTATTTCATGTTGCTGGCAATGTTTCTCCTGCGCACCCTTTTTTGCATTCCACTGATGCTATTTCATGAACTGCCCTATGCCGAAGCGAGAGCGCTCAGCCACCAGGCTATCATCATCAATTTTCAAACCATGTGTGCTGCACTTGTTTTATGGGCAATATTACTATTAGGAACAATGGCTGCCGCCAACATACTTGCGTTTATATTATTTCCATTATTTCCTGTCTTTGTCTTTGTCTGCTATCGAAATATTTTTCTTGGGCAAGCAGAAAACACACCGGCAACTGCGATCAGTGCAGAGCTAGCGACTTCAACATCGGGTGGATAACATACTTATTACACTACAAAAGCAGTGATAATGAGAGACAAGCAGACTAGTTCATGAATGAGTAGAGAAAACCAGAAGGCGTTCTGGTCAGCGCAACAGAGACAATAAATAGAAATACAATCAATGCCGCGAGCCATGCCGCGGCACGACCGATATCACTCTTGGCAAGATGCAGCGCCTCAATGCCCAGGCAGATATAAGCAACTAACGCGAATAATTTAACCGTCAGCCAATCGTCCACAAATGGATATTGGCTAATCGAAACCGCTAAAGCAATGGCCGTACCCAGTAAAATGGTGTCATTGATATGCGGCACAACCTTGACCCACTTCTGCTGCATCATTGCAGACCCTTTCATTACCCACATTCCACGAATAAAGAAGAGCATAAAACTAATCAGCGCTGAGAAAATATGAATATCTTTTAACATCAGGAACTCCATTAAACCCTACTTCATCATTTTTTCATCGAGCATTTTTTTAAGCTGAACGGCTGGCACATAACCAGGTAGCAAACTGCCATCTGCAAATACCAACGCGGGTGTACCACTCACGCCAATCTTCCGCGCCAGCGCCATGTGCTCCTGTACTGGATTTTCACAGTCACGCTTTTTTGGTTGCTGTTTGTTTTTCGCCAATGTCATTTCATCTAGCTGGTCATCCG
>QIJH01000220.1 GCA_003232725.1 Chromatiaceae bacterium
CGAAGCAGAAAGCTGAAGATGCATTGCAAGATAAAACTTCAGAGTTCGAATACGCCAAAGCACAGTCTGAACTGGCAGAAGCCGTTGCACAGTTACAGGCGATCAAAAAACTGAAGAGCCGCGGTCGTTAATCAGTTCGCTTTTTAACTTAGGTTGCATCGAAAAAGGCCGTTTAATAGACGGCCTTTGTCGTTTATTGGTACATTACAATGAGACCTTTGTACGAGAGCTAGTTTTCGTTCCAGCAAGGCATAAATGATCGAAAAAATGGAGTTTACACGCAGTAAATGACTATTTTGAGATCATTTATAATGCGGCTGGAGCGGAAAATAGACTCGTGCAAAGGTCTCATAATGGTAAAAACTAAACAATTATTCCCGATTAGCCCGGCTTAATCCGGCTAATCCGGCTTAACTCGTCAAAGAGAGATTAGATGGATTTAAGCGTCGTTATTCTCGCAGCAGGACAGGGATCGCGCATGCGATCAAAACTCCCCAACATAAACTGGCAGATAAGCCATTATTGACTCACGTGATTGATGTTGCAGAGCAACTCTCTGCGCAGGATATTCATGTGGTCTATGGCCATGGTGGTGAAGTTGTCAGAGATACCCTCCGCACTCGCAACGTCAGCTGGGTTAAGCAGGAAGAACAGCTGGGCACTGGCCACGCCGTTGCACAGGCAGTACCGCATTTGATTGATGACCATGTGGTACTGGTACTTTATGGCGATGTGCCACTCACCACAAAAGAGACCTTACAGCAGCTGCTTGCACAGGTTTCACCATCAAGTATGGGGCTACTGACGGCAGTATTGCCAAACCCACACGGCTATGGGCGAATTGTTCGCAATAGCGCTCGTGTCGTACAGTGCATTACAGAAGAGAAAGATGCGACTGAAGCGATTCGCAAGATCAGCGAAGTTAACACTGGCATCCTTGCTGTTTCAGGCGGTAAGCTAAAAGAGTGGCTTGGCCGCCTGAAAAATAACAATGCACAAGGTGAATACTATCTGACTGACATCATCGCGATGGCCGTTAGTGATGGTATTGAGGTCAAGACTTCGCAGGCAAGTGCAGTAGAAGAAGTTGAAGGGATTAATAACCGGAGCCAGTTAGCACGCATCGAACGATATTACCAGCGACAACAGGCAGAGCAGCTGATGGGCGCTGGCGTCACATTAAAAGACCCTGCCCGCTTTGATCTACGCGGCACGGTAGAAACGGGTAGCGATGTGGTGATCGATATTAACGTGATTCTTGAAGGCAATGTCGTCCTCGGTAATGAGGTTGAGATTGGTGCAAACTGCGTGATTACCAATACAACCATTGCGGACGGCTGTATCATCTTCCCCAATAGCGTGATTGAAAATGCAACATTGGGGCGTGAATGCACCATCGGCCCTTTTGCTCGCATACGCCCGGATACCAATTTAGCAGCGAAGGTTAAGGTCGGTAATTTTGTTGAAGTGAAAAAGGCCGAGGTGGGTGAAGGATCTAAGATCAACCACCTTAGCTATGTTGGTGACAGCATAATAGGTAAAGATGTGAACATTGGTGCTGGCGCGATCACCTGTAACTATGATGGTGTGAATAAACACATGACTGAAATTGGAGATGGGGCATTTATCGGTTCAGACAGTCAACTTATCGCACCCGTTAAAATTGGTGCAGGTGCAACCATTGGTGCAGGCTCAACAATTACAAATAATGCCCCAGCCAATGCGTTAACCTTGACACGGACAAAACAACGATCGATTGAATCCTGGACGCGCCCGCAAAAGAAAAAATAATTTATGGCTTAGGAATGGGAATTATATAATGTCCATTCCTAAGCAGTCTTGGCAGTAAACAGGTAATGAGGTGAGCTATGTGTGGAATCGTCGGAGCAATTGCTGAGCGAGATATTGTACCCGTTTTATTAGAAGGATTACGACGCCTCGAATATCGTGGCTATGATTCCGCAGGCATCGCGGTACTTGATCAAGCGGGTTGTATTGGCAGAGTACGTGCACCAGGTAAGATTAAAGACCTGGATGCAGTGCTCGCTAAAGACCCTCAGAAAGGTAGTGTCGGGATCGGCCATACACGCTGGGCCACACACGGCAAGCCGACCACTGCTAATGCCCATCCTCATGTTTGCCGTAAAACAGTGGCTGTTGTACATAATGGCATCATTGAAAACCATGAAGAGCTGCGCCGTGAACAGACCGAAAGTGGCTATGAATTTACCTCTGAGACTGACACGGAAGTGATTGTGCATTTGATCCATCAATATATGGATCAAGGCAAAAGCATGCTGGATGCGGTGCGCTCAGCGACAACAAAACTCGAAGGCGCCTATGCACTGGGTGTGATCAGTAATATAGATGACGACCGTTTAATTACGGCAAGGCTAGGCAGCCCGCTGGTGATTGGCATTGGCATCGGCGAACACTTTATTGCCTCTGATGTCGCCGCGTTGTTACCGGTTACTCAGCAGTTTATCTTTCTAAAAGATGGCGATGTTGCCGATATCACCAAAGACAAAGTAACAATCTATGATGTCAATGGTGATGTGGTTGAACGCCCTGTCACCATTAGTCAGTTAACCGCAGATTCGGTTGGCAAGGGTGAATATAATCACTACATGATGAAAGAGATTCATGAGCAGCCCAATGCGATTGCCGAAACTCTTGAAGGCCGTATTAGTAAAAAGCGCGTGCTTGAAGGTGCATTTGGTGTTGGCGCGAGTGAGATTTTTGATGAAGTAAAGGGTGTTCACATCATCGCCTGTGGTACCAGTTACCATGCGGGAATGATTGCGCGTTACTGGT
>QIJH01000138.1 GCA_003232725.1 Chromatiaceae bacterium
GGAATAATGGCGGAGAGGGAGGGATTCGAACCCTCGGTACGCGCAAACGTACACACGCTTTCCAAGCGTGCTCCTTCGGCCACTCGGACACCTCTCCTTTGCATTGTCGTGAGGACTCCGCGAGACAAGGCGCAGAAGATTAAAGCAGGCGACTCTTCTATGCAAACAATAATTTATCATCAGCACCGCTCAAAATTACTCAACACGCCGCAGTAAAACCCAAAAAATAGATATTTTTCTAAATTTATCATTAGCTTAAACAACAAAGATAAATTCGCTATTAAAATAAAAATAAATAACCTGATCAATATCACGTTATATTATTTTACATTAAATTTCAATAGTTTAGACTCTTAATACCCGATCATGTCAAAATTTTCTTTGCCGCCCCCAGCAGATCGTATAAAATGTGCTCAACTTGAATATATGGCTATTTACGCCATATTCATGAGGACTCAACATCAGGGAAAGGTCCTAATACATAGACAGCAAATTTAAACGTCATTGGGATTTAACTCGAACAGCATGAAATTTAGTCACTTACAAAATCGAATCAGCCAGCGCATCAGCGCCATGATGATAGCTGCTGCCGTTGGCGTCACCCTGACAGGCTGTGCTGAAATGCCATCCACACTTGAACAGGTCAAAAACCAGGGCGAACTGGTGATCGTGACCCGTAACGGCCCCACCACTCATTATGAAGGCCCTTTTGGTGCGACCGGCCCTGAATACGATCTCGCCAACCTGTTTGCAGCACACCTTGGGGTAAAACTCAGGGTCAAAACAGCAGCCAGCCTGAATGAAATCATCCCGATGGTAGCAGAGCGTGAAGCTCACTTTGCAGCTGCAGGCCTGACCATTACAGCTGAACGCAGAAAACGCATCCGTTTTAGCACTGCCTATCAGACCATTTCGCAACAAGTCGTGTATCGCTCTAGCGACACACGCCCCAAAAGCCTGCATGACATCACTAACGACTCAATCGAGGTGATCGCTGGCAGCAGCCACGCCGCACACCTGCATAAGATTAGCCCGCAGTACCCAGCACTGAAATGGTCTGAAACCAATGAGATCAGCAGTGACGAACTGCTTTCTAAAGTGTGGAATAAAGAGGCTCGCTATGCGATTGCCGACTCTAACGATGTGCAGATGAACCAACGCTTCTACCCTGAACTACGCGTTGCCTTTGACCTTACTGGCCCACAACAACTCGCGTGGGCCTTCCCACTGGGTGATGACCACAGCCTCTATCTCGAAGCACAGCAGTTCCTTAAAATGGTCAAGAAGAATGGTCAACTGGATCAGATCATGGAACGACACTACGGCCATATTCAGAACTTTGATTACGTCGGCACACGCACTTTTATGCGCCACATCAACAAACGCCTGCCACGTTACATTGATTATTTTCACGAAGCCTCAGAACAACACAACATGGACTGGCATCTGCTCGCGGCCGTTGGCTATCAGGAATCCCACTGGAATTCACGCGCGGTATCACCCACTGGAGTGCGTGGCATCATGATGCTGACCCGTGCAACGGCTGCCGACATGGGCTATAAAAACCGCGTCAAGCCACGCAACAGCATTATGGGTGGTGGTCGCTACCTGGCACAACTGATTAAACGCCTGCCACAACGCATTCAGAACCCGGACCGTACCTGGTTTGCACTGGCTGCCTACAACATCGGTATGGGTCATCTGCATGATGCACGCATCATCACTCAAAAACGAGGCGGCAACCCGGACAAATGGATAGACGTCAAAGAAAACCTGCCGCTCTTGATGCAGAAACGCTGGTATAAAAACACCAAATATGGCTACGCACGTGGTAACGAAGCGCTTCAATATGTAGAGAATATCCGCAGTTACTATGACATCCTGGTGTGGCGTACAGAAAATAAAAAGATAGATCGTCCACTTAAAGTCACTCAGATCCAGCCTGTACAACACGCTATGCCTGAACGTGGTTTTGAGGTGATCCCTGCGGTAATGTAACTGCTAGGCATGGCATTAGCGACGATGCTTAAAAAAACCTCGTAGCAATGCAGCACAAGGCTCAACCAACACCCCCCCTTCACACAGTACATTGTGATTAAACTTGCCTGGCTGCATCAATTCAAACGCACTCTCCACCGCGCCTCTCTTGGGGTCAGGCGCACCAAAGACCAAACGCTCAACCCGCGCATGCGTCATCGCACCCACACACATCACACAAGGTTCAAGGGTGACATACAGCGTGGTATCGCAGAGACGATAGTTATCTAACGCACTAGCCGCAGCACGCAGCGCAACTATCTCTGCATGTGCAGTGGGGTCACTTAACCCAATCGGTTGGTTCCAGCCCTCAGCAATCAACTCGCCACCCTTGACTAACAACGCACCGACCGGCACCCGGCACTTCGCCAGCCAGCTCCGCACGTTCAGCCAATTGCAATGCATGTCGCATCCACTGCTGATCAATTGCTAACTGATGACTCATTTTCTTTCAACACCTCAAAACCAATTTAACATCACATTCGTTTAAATACTCATTAGCATCGCATGGTTAATGAACCAGAACAAACATGCTATAAAAACAAAAAACAACTATAACCAATTGTTTTTTATGAATTATTAAACATGGCACACCCTTTGCTATGAAGCCTGTATTACTATTATCGCAGTGGAGCGACCATCATGTCTTCGACAGACAGCAGCGAACATTCAAAATTCACCCTACTCAGCTTCTCAGTTCGCCTTCTTCATGTCATTCCTAGTGTGGCTTAGCCTCGGTCCCTTAATGCCATTCATCCAGGAAGCACTCGGCCTGAGTGATCAACAGGCCAAGGTACTCCTGATCCTTAACGTTGCGCTCACCATTCCAGCTCGCGTTGTCGTCGGTATGTTAGTCGACAAATACGGGCCGCGCATCATGTATTGCACCATCCTTGTTTTAGGCGGCCTGATCAGTATTGGTTTTGCATGGGCCGATGGCTATGAAGAACTCGCGTTAATGCGCTTTCTCTCTGGCTTCATCGGCGCAGGCTTCGTGGTCGGCATCCGCATGATAGGCGAATGGTATCCCGCCAGACAGACCGGTATCGCACAGGGTGTGTATGGCGGCTGGGGGAACTTTGGCTCTGCAGGTGCTGCAATAACACTACCAGTAATCGCGCTAAACTTTGGTGGCGACGATGGCTGGCGTGTCGCCCTCACAGCAGCCAGCATCGCTGCGATTGCCTACGGCCTGTTCTATTTTCGCAGCGTCACCGACACCCCTAAAGGTTCAACCTATTTCAAACCTAAAAAAACCGGTGCAATGGAAATCACCAGTAAAGGCGATTTAGTGCTTTACATCTTAATGAACATCCCACTCTATTTAGCACTCGGCGTACTCATCTGGAAATTGTCACCTGCACAGATGGGGCTTATCAGCGACAGCGCCACTTACGCCATCTATGCCGTACTATTGATCACCTACCTGTTTCAGCTCTGGAAAATCTGGCAGGTCAATGCACACATACTGACAAAGCCGGTACCTAAGCTCCATCGTTACAAATTCAAACAGGTCGCGATCCTCGACTGGGCCTATCTCGTCACCTTCGGCACTGAACTCGCCATTGTCTCCATGCTTGCCATGTTCTACGTTGAGTGGTTCGAGCTTGGCGGGTATCTACCCGTTTCTCAATCTGATAGCGCGCCCTGGTGGTGGTTGGCTCAGTGACCGTATCGGCCGCAAACTGACACTGACAATTGCCTTTGCCGGCATTACAGCGAGCTACCTGGTACTTAGTATGGTCGAAAACAGCTGGTCAATCTGGCTGGTTGTCGGCATAACAATCATCACCGGCATCTTCTCTCAGGCAGGCTCCGGTGCAGTCTTTGCGATGGTACCGCTGGTACAACGACGCATGACGGGGCAGATCGCAGGCATGGCAGGCGCCTATGGCAACGTCGGCGCAGTGACCTTTTTAACCGTTAACTCACTCGTCGATTACAACCAGTTTTTCCTCTTTATCGGCATCGTTGCCGGCCTGGTCTTTGCTTTGATCCTGTTTTTTCTCGAAGAACCCAAAGGACAGATCGCAGAAACCATGCCTGACGGCACCGTGCAGATGATTGACATCAAATAGCACAGTAACTACGCAGCGAGTAGTCAAAATTAACAGTGAGTTTCTTTATGCCCTCAGGTGCAAGGCAAAAAATGTGAGTTTACACGTGTAAATGATCATTTTTTAACGCTGAACGGGTGGATTTCATGGGTTAGCTGAGTAGTTACATAGCACACTGCATTTTTTTGATAAATGAGGCAACATAATCAAATGGCGACAACATCACTCAGCATCAATGCCGGTCAGTACAGCGAGAAAGGAAACAAGCCTCAGAATGAAGACTCCTGTGGCATCATGGTGCCCGAGGAACCCACCCTCACCAGCAAAGGTGTCGCCATCATCATCGCCGACGGCGTCAGCAGTGCGGAAGGCGGACGTGAAGCGGCAGAATCCTGTGTACGCGGCTTTCTTAACGACTACTTCAGCACCCCGGAATCATGGGCCGTTAAATCCTCAGGGCAACGCATCCTCGGCGCGTTAAACCACTGGCTCTATAGTCAAAACCAGCGCGCCGGGGCGACATCGCAAAACCTGCTCACCACCATGAGCAGTGTGGTGATCAAATCCACTACCGCCCACCTCTTTCATGTCGGTGATAGCCGCATCTACCACATGTCAAAACAGGGCGACCTTGAATGCATGACACGCGACCACCAGACCTGGGCGAGCAGTGAAAAAGCCTTTCTCAACCGTGCAATGGGAGCAGACACACTGGTCGAGATCGACTATCGCAACCTGGCCGTTGAAGCAGGCGATCTCTTTTTACTGACCACCGATGGCGTACATGAACACATTAGCCACAAAGTACTCGCCAACACTTTGCGCGAGCTGCATGACCAACCCGAACGTGCAGCAAAACAATTGGTGCGGCAAGCCTTAAAAAATGGCAGTGAAGACAACGCCACCTGTCAGGTGATCGTCATCGAAAGTTTGCCCGTACAGAATGAAGAGGAATTCTTTCAACACCTCACCGATCTGCCCTTTCCGCCTAACCTGGAGCCCGGCATGATTCTGGACGGCTACAAGATTCTGCGCGAACTACACGCCAGCAGTCGTTCGCAACTTTATCTGGCAGTCGATCCAGACACCGAGACCATGGTAACGATCAAAACCCCCTCGGTGAATTTTGAGGATGATGCAGAATATATCGACGGTTTTCTACATGAAGAGTGGGCTGGCAAACGCATCAATAACAACCATGTTTTAAAGGTACTTGAACCGAAACAGCAGCGACGATTTTTGTACCACATTACCGAATACATTGAAGGCCAAACGCTGCGCAGCTGGATCGACGACAATCCCGAATGCACCCTTGCTGAAGTGAGAAACATCATCGAACAAGCGGCACAGGGACTACGCGGTTTTCACCGCCAGGAGATGCTACACCAGGATATCAAACCAGACAACCTGATGATCGACGAACATGGCACCGTTAAGATTGTCGACTTTGGCTCCACCCGCATCGCGGGTATTCAAGAGATTAATGCACCCATTGAACGTGGAAAATTATTAGG
>QIJH01000039.1 GCA_003232725.1 Chromatiaceae bacterium
AGTAATTCACCCGCTTTTCTTTTGATATCATCACTGATATCTTCAGCGTGGTCAGCCGCCTCATCCGCCAGCGCCTTTGCTTTATCACTCACATCCCGCGAGATTTCAGCCGCTTCTTTCTTTGCCTCTTCCAGCACATCCGCTGCGCCCTCTTTTAAATCATGCAATAAGTCCGCATGGGTGATAAATGAAGCCATTGCCAGGATTAAAAACAACGGGAGTTTATAATCTATTTTCTATTCAATTAAATATTTATTTGCCAATAAAACGAATGATCTTGTGCCGCTGGCACCTTTCAGCACAACCTTTAGCTCGGTTATGGCTATAACAGCATGATCGGATTTGAATACTTAGGGCCTGTTGCCACTATTCAGCATAACGAGAAATAAAACATAACTGATCATATATGTAATATTTCGTCAACTGTAAAATTGTCCGGGTTGTCTTCTAGTTAAGTTAATGTTACTTTATACATATATATTAGCAAGTAAATCCCTACCTACCAGATCCAGTGAAGGACTCAGTAAGGTGTAGCGTTTGAGCATCTGGAGTGCCCTTTAATGATCCAATCACCCAAAAAACCCCTGTCGTTAACAGGGCCAACTTCCCGTTGCTATATATACAGCACTTGGCCCTGTCGGTTACCTAGGGACAAGCACCTTTTTAGCCATCACAGTGGCACAGATAAAACCGCTACAGACTCTGGCCCACGCCGGGAAATGTGACATGAGGAACCGGGCTGTGCCCCACGCCATCAATACATCAGAAAAAATCGATACGGGAAGCGCTTGCCTGCTCATCCTCGCACGTTTCTATGGCCTACCCTGCGATCCCAGGCAGCTTCAGCATGAGTTCGGTCGTGCCGGAGAGCACTTCACCACCAACGATATTCTGCGCGCTGCCAAGCTATTGGGTCTCAAGGCCAGGGAAACAACCCCGCAAAAAATCCGGCTCGATAAACTCCAGCTTCCTGTCATCGTAGAACATAAAGATGGGCACTTCTTCATTTTAGCAAAACTGGATAATGACCAGGTGCTGATTCAGGACCCATTAGAAAAAAGACCACAAAACCTGAGTAGAGAATTATTCGAGGAAGCCTGGGCAGGCAATGTCATCCTGTTTACCCGACGTGCGGGCATGCTGGATGAATTCAGAAAATTCGATTTCAGCTGGTTTATCCCTGAAATTCTGAAATATAAAAAGCTGTTTGGCGAAGTCCTGCTGGCATCGTTTTTTATTCAGATTCTCGCGCTGGCCACACCGCTATTTTTTATGGCCATTATCGATAAAGTACTGGTACATAAAGGGCTAACCACGCTTGATGTATTGATTGTTGGTCTGATTGTGGTCTCCACCTTTGAGATCTTTCTTGGCGGCCTGCGCAGCTACCTTTTTTCACACACCGCCCAACGTATCGATGTAAAACTGGGTGCCAAACTTTTTAAGCACCTGCTCGCCTTGCCCATCAGCTACTTTGAGGCGAGGCAGACAGGGCAAACCGTGGCGCGTGTCAGAGAACTCGAAAGCATTCGCAGTTTTATTACCGGCTCTGCACTTACCCTGGTAGTCGATCTGGCATTTACCGTCGTCTTCTTTGCCGTGATGTATTATCTCAGCCCAACGCTGACCTGGATTGTACTGGGATCAATCCCTTTATATATCATCCTCTCCATCATTGTGACGCCCATTTTACGCAGTCGGCTGAATGAAAAATTTAATCGCGGTGCTGAGAATCAGGCATTCCTGGTCGAGTCCATCAATGGTGCCGAAACACTCAAATGCATGGCCGTGGAGCCACAGATGAACCGCCGTTGGGAAGAACAGCTGGCCGGTTATGTCAAAGCGAGTTTCAAGGCAGATAATCTCGGTAATATCGCCAGTCAAGCGGCTGGTTATATTAATAAAATCACCTATGTGCTGATTCTCTGGTTTGGCGCAAAACTGGTGATTAGTGGTGAGCTAAGTGTCGGTCAACTGGTGGCGTTTAATATGCTAACCGGCCGTATCAGCTCGCCCATTCTTCGCCTTGTGCAGTTGTGGCAGGATTTTCAACAAGCCGGTATCTCAGTGCAACGACTAGGTGATATCCTCAATGCGCCAACAGAGCCCGGTTACAACCCAAACCGAGCCTCACTGCCCAATATTGAAGGGAAAATTTCATTTGATCAGGTGGTATTCCGTTATCAATCGGATGCACCGGAAGTGCTAAAACGCATCTCGTTGGAGATACTGCCGGGTGAAGTGCTTGGCATCGTTGGACGCTCAGGTTCTGGCAAAAGCACCCTGACCAAGCTAATACAGCGGCTTTATGTACCAGAAAGCGGCCGTGTTTTGATTGATGGCGTTGATCTCGCATTGATGGAACCCGCCTGGCTGCGCCGCCAAATTGGTGTTGTGATGCAGGAAAACTTCCTCTTCAATAAATCAGTGCGCGATAACATTGCGCTACGTGATCCCGCTCTGCCTATGGAGGCGATCATCCAGGCCGCAAAACTGGCCGGTGCGCATGAATTTATTCTCGA
>QIJH01000198.1 GCA_003232725.1 Chromatiaceae bacterium
CGAACGGAATTTTATCGTGATATTGATTCGTGGAGGATGGCAGAGCTGCGTGACCTGATGAAGAGTACCATGGCGCAGCAGGTCGCCTTTATTGTGCAGCGTCTTGAGGCTGCGTTACCTAAAATGCTGGCGACGTTGCAGACAGAGCGGCAGCGATCACACATCGAGCAGCAATTTTACCGTGTTGCACAATCGCCCAATGGAATTTACGCATTGATCGATTATGTGAACTTTAAAGGTGAAGGGGTATCGCTGAGCGAGCGTTATCGCGGTGAGGGGTGGGGCTTATTGCAGGTATTGCAGATGATGCAAACTAATGATGGCAACGTAATGAGAGCGTTCACTCGTTCTGCCGATACTGTGCTGACACGCCGCGTCAGCAACGCCCCGCGTGATGAATCTCGTTGGCTTGCGGGGTGGCGTAAGCGCATACAGGGTTACGATTTTTAGCCCTGGCTGACGACCCAGTCAGAAATTTTATCCAGATATTGCGGGTGCTTTACCGGCATAATATGTCCGCAGGGGGGATTGAGTCTTTCTGCGCTATTAAAGGCGGCGGCCATTTTATCAGCCTGTTTTTTCATGAAGTCCGATTCTTGCGTGCCCGTTACATGGAGTGTCGGTAGCTTGAGTGGCAATTCAAACAGCGGGCGGTAGCGGCTGTCGCCAGGCAGAAAGCCGCCGCATAAAATTGCCCAGTTAAAACCGAAGCGATGTGCGCTCTCTTTTTGTTTGAGTGCCGACAAAAGTGCCGTTATGACTGCGCCCTGACTCCAGCCGATAACACCATCGATCGGGCCATGCTGTGAAAAATAATCCGCAAGGTAATCCAGTGCTGTTTCAATCTGGTGATAATGCGGTGGTTTTTGTTCATCGGCGCGATACCAGCACCAGTTTTTGCCTTTGCCGATACGCTCATCAGGTAACATCATGTTAAAGCGCGTGGTCATTGCGCGAACCGCTTCAACCGGGCATTCGATTGGCCCTTGAGGATAGAGCAGCTGGTAGCTGGTTCCAAGGCGCTGTTGAATCAGGTTAAGCCATGACTGGAGCCAGTCACGATTCATTGCATAGCCATGCAGGCAGATGATCTTTTTCATCCTGTTGTACCCATACTACCCTTGCCCATGTTGCTTTTATACATGGCGATTTATGGCGTAATCGACTTTCCATACGCTTCAACTTCATCGAGTATCGCCCAGTCGTTACCACTGCGTTCAGGTTCATCGCGCAGGCGTTGGAGTTCTGTAAAAAACTCATCGCTAGTGAGTTTGCCTTTTTCCGGGCGGCTTAGCCGGTCTGTGCGAAACGCTTCCCAGCGTTCTTGCTCATCGCTATTAAGTGATGCTGGATAATTGCGTGCGCGGTAGCGAAACAACATTTCGTCCAGACGGCTATCATCAAAGCAGGTCGAGTAATCTTTTAGTTCATCAGCGGAAAGTTGTTGGATTTTATCCATACGGCCGCGATCATCACTGCTGAAAAAAGGGCCGCCATAAAGCGTTTGGTCTGGGTCAGTTCGTTTTTCAAACTTCATGCCAGAGAAAACCGTCTGTAGCTTTTTAGTCAGTGGCGGATTGGATTTGATGATGTCCAGGTTGGCACGACAGCGATTCAGGTCAACTTTATATTTCTTGGCCGCGTGAGCGGTTAGCGTGCCGAGTGGTGCAATGATTGGGCACTTGTTGGCATGTACTGTTTTTAATGGCAACCGTTCGATACCCTCTGGCAGCTCCGCTGTCGGGGTGAAAATGCGCTGATGAATCTCTTCTTTGCTGATCTTATAGAGCGGTGTCGGATCCTGGCTAAGATCAAAAACAATTACCCCGTTTTTATTGGTGGGGTGCGCTGCCACCGGCACCACTACTGCCAAATTGCCCTGCTCAACGGAGTACATGCCGGAGACATGCAATACCGGTTTTTGCTGGCGCACATCAAGCATTTTAAGAATCTTGTTTTTATTGCGATTTTCTATCGCATATTCAAACACCTTGGGCTGTTTCTCTTTAATGAGTTTGGCCATCGCAATGGTCGCGTAGACATCAGAGAGCGCATCATGTGCTGATTCATGGCTGATGCCGTTGGCAACGGTCAACTCTTCAAGGCGCACGCTGGGGCGACCCTCTTCATTATTGGGCCATTCGATCCCTTCCGGACGCAGGGCACGCGTCATGCGCACCACATCGAGCAGGTCCCAGCGTGAACAGCCATTTTTCCACTCGCGAGCGTAGGGGTCTTGCAGATTACGGTAGAGACTGTAACGGGTGAACTCATCATCAAAACGCAGATTGTTATAGCCGAGCACACAGGTGTTCGGTTGTGAAAATTGTGCGTTAATCTGGCGAATGAATTCCGCCTCTGGCAGGCCATCTGCCACTGGCGAATGAATTCCGCCTCTGGCAGGCCATCTGCCAGCGCTTTTTGTGGCGTGATGCCAGTGATCAAACACGACATTGGGTTGGGCATAAAGTCATTGGCTGGTTGACAGTAGATCATCAACGGCTCGCCGATGATGTTGAGGTCCATATCGGTGCGCACGCCGCCAAACTGAGAAAGGCGGTCAAACATCGGATTCAGACCGAAAGCTTCATAGTCGTACCAGTAAAGGGTTTTGTCGCTCATTGCATGCCGGAATCGGTTATTAA
>QIJH01000152.1 GCA_003232725.1 Chromatiaceae bacterium
CGCCATTGAAAGGCGTCCAGCCGTCGGCGATGCCGTCTTCAAAATCATCAGCAGTGCGATAGGTGAACATTTCAGTGCTTAATGCAATGATACTGTTAGGCGGGGTTGCCTGATCTTGCACATCGCTGATTGACACGGTGTAAGTGGTCTCTTCAGTCAATGCCGGGCTGATGGTCAGGCTGACGGTGCGCTCATCGGCATGCAGGCTCGCGGCATCAACATTGATCCCCAGGTTAAGCTGGTAGTTTGCGCTGGTTTCTGCACTGGCCTGGCTGATCGCTTCGCTGAACAAGAGGTTGACGGTGGAGTCATTCGCTGCCTGTGCGGAGAGCAAGGTCGGTGCAAGCGTATCAAGAGTAATCGTTAAAGCTGCTGCTGTACTGGTGACGCTCTCAGTCGTATTGCTAACCACAACATCAAACATAGCGTTATTGTCCGCCATATCCAGCGCACTGAAACTATAGCTAGCTGTCGTGGCGCCATCAATGTCGATACCATTTTTACGCCATTGATAATGGTACGGTCCGCTACCAGTAGCGGTCACTGTAAAAATTGCAAGCTGTCCCTGCTGCACGCTCACTTCACGAGGCTGCACACCGATATTCAGCGGAACGATTCCGGCGGGCGAATGTCGGTACAGGTGCACGCGACAATCTGTATCACTCCTAACCGAGACAATGAAGTTGACTCCATATTCGTAAAGCGGTACCGCAACCGTATTCATCCGACACCATATATCAGACAGTTGCTGTGTTCCGGTTTGCGCCCAGGTATTAGTATCGAGATTAAATTCCCAGATCGGCTGCGGATTGAAACAGTTAAGGGGATTGTCTTCAGGCTTCCCCTGAAATACCACAAGATTTCCACTGTTCGGGTCAATGGTTTGCACGGGACCCGCGCCAAATTGTCCAAGGAAAGTTGGCGCATCCGTCAAGCGAGTCACTATTCGATCACTATCGAGTTTGTAGAGTCGCCGCGACTCATCAATGCCAGGGGTATCATCATCGTAATTATAGCCACCACCGAAAAGCATCACTTCATGAGCAGGGCTGTACTCACTGAAGTGAGAAATACCACCGAAGGGCGCATCAGTCAGAGCAGTGGGCCCCTCCCATTGATCACTTTCCGGATCGTACACTGCATACTCAGATTCACGAAGCCCATCGAAAAAAACCACTCTGTCGATTTCCGGGAAGTACTCAAGTGCGGTGAACTGTCCGGCTTGTATAGGCGCCTTAGGTAACTGTCGCCAGTCACCCGTATCCAGGTTCATCTGCCATACCAGGCTCGCCTGTCCCACCTGCGCCCAATAGTAATGTCGACGCGAAGGATCAATAGCACCATGGTCATAACCATGAAACCCAGGATTGAACAACCCCTGAGATAGAGGGCCATCCAGAATTGTCCAACTGTTCGTCTCTTCCGAGTATTTGACAAACCCCTGGTCCCATATCTTATAAGGCCGTCGTGTACCCATGATGTAAACATCTTGACTTCCCGTATCCCACAAAGCCTCATCCGTAAACTCAAGAATATTACCAAGATAGTCCCTCTGTGGTACAAGGCATTGTTCGGGATTGCTCATCGATTCGCCCTCCTTGCACGCATTGGGATGCCGCTTAGGCAAGGGCGGAACCATCGCCTGGCATGTTGATACATCCCCATCAATTTCAAGTTCAACAAAAGTACCTGGCTGGACTGTCGCAGCAAGCTCAGCAAGCTTACTCAAGTTACTCGCGGCAAGCCCGATTGCAGGGGCTATCATCATCAACAAGCTCAATCCATAAATCCCCAATCGCCTCATGATTATTCGTTCTCCTGACGCTATCACTGTGCTTATTTGCATACCAGCACTCACATGCCAACCCTAATATTAAATAAATTCATGCTCTTCTCTCCATATTAGTCAACCCGGCAAAAAACCGCTGGATAACGGAACTGCTCCTGACTGTATTTGTATGAAATGGCATTTCTTTGACGCGAATTGCTCAGTTTTGCAGCACGGCGAGCAATTTCAACTATCCCTTTCTAGCGATTATTATGCGTATAAACTAAGTGCCTTTCTGTGATGCACGTCAACAAAATCTAGTTGTTGAGTTATCACTACGGCGAAAGAAATGATGTTATTAATTCGCTTTGAAAAATAGCCATAACGACACCGAAAGGAATTGGACTTATTGGTTATGCCGCTACTTCCATTTATCAAAAAAATAATGCAGAGCTAACAATTATTTTGACATTCATGCTAAACACTCATCCACTGACCCGACAACTGATTTTTTTTGCCCCGACTATCTCGTATGCCGCACCACATTTTTTCGTTGTATTCAACACAATTTCTTCAACGACCACACTCT
>QIJH01000212.1 GCA_003232725.1 Chromatiaceae bacterium
CTCGCTACCAGTCTCAAGCGGAGAGGTTAGTGTATGGGTGGTGCGCTCATTGGTGTTGTCTATGATCCAGGTGTTGATGGTCTGGCTTGCATTGCTAAGGATGGGGTAGACGACAATGTTCAGGCTGGAATTTTTTGGCGCGCGAAGAGTGTAGAGGCCTGCTGCATCGGTAGTGGATGATGAAAAGAGCTGGCCGCGACTATTCTCTATTACCACGGTGGCGCCACGAATAGGTTTGCTGAGCGGTTTGCTGTAGTCAATGCTGATGCCTGATGTGACATGGTAGTCGGTATAGGTAATAGTGCCGCTAATCGTGATGGTATTGACTGCCGCTGTGCCACTGCTACCATTACCACAGCCGCTAAACAGTGGCAGTAAAATTGCCAGAGAGAGGCTTGATTTCAATCGCCACTGTTTAATGATGATTAGGTTCCCTTTGATGGCGAATATTACTTTTTAGCTATCTTTTCCCATGCATCTCGTAATGTCACGGTTCGATTGTAGATAGGTTTGTTGCCTGCCTGGTGCATGGGGTCCAGGTTATAGTATCCCTCGCGCTCGAACTGAAACTGATCACCCGGTGTGGCCTCGCTTAGTGTGGCTTCCAGATAGCAGTGGGTGAGTATGCGTAGCGAGTCTGGGTTAATATGATCGGCATATTCTTTACCATCTTTACTGTTGTCGGGTGTCGGATGGTTAAATAGGCGATCATAAAGGCGTATTTCAGCTTCGATCGCATGTTTGGCTGAGACCCAATGAATCACACCTTTTACTTTACGCCCTTCAGGTTTTTTGCCGTGCGTGTCGGCATCATAGGTGCAGCGCAGTTCGATCACGTTATTGTCACTATCTTTGATCACTTCATCGCAGCGGATGACGTATGAGTTTCTCAGGCGAACCTCACCATTGGGAATAAGGCGTTTGTATTTCTTTGGCGGCACTTCTTTAAAGTCTTCCTGGTCGATATAGAGTTCGCGACTGAAGGGTAGCTTTCGCATGCCGAAGCTTTCATCCTGCGGATGGTTGGCCGCTTCCAGTAGCTCTTCTTTGTCTTCAGGGTAGTTGGTGATGATCACTTTAAGCGGATGCAACACTGCCATACGGCGTGGCGCATTTTTATTGAGGTCATCACGCATGCACCCTTCGAGTACTGCCATCTCAATCACATTGTCGGATTTAGTCACGCCGATGCGTTTTATAAATTCACGCAGTGCGGCGGGGGTGCAGCCACGACGTCGTAGACCGGCGATGGTTGGTAGGCGCGGGTCATCCCAGCCCTCAACATGGCCGTTATTCACCAGCGCCGTCAATTTACGTTTACTGGTCACGGTATGTTCCAGGTTGAGGCGCGAAAATTCGATCTGTTGCGGGTGATGTTCGGTTTCAAGGGTATCGAGGAACCAGTCATACAGGGGGCGATGGTCTTCAAACTCCAGTGTACAGATGGAGTGGGTGATCCCTTCCAGTGCATCCGAGATGCAGTGGGTGAAATCATACATCGGATAGAGGCACCACTCGGCACCGGTCTGGTGATGAACCACGCCGTGACGAATACGGTAGAGTGTTGGGTCTCGCATATTGATGTTGGCTGATGCCATATCGATTTTGGCGCGCAGTACTTTGCTGCCATCCTCAAATTCACCGGCCTTCATACGGGCAAGCAGATCGAGGTTTTCTTCGACGGTACGGTGACGGAACGGGCTGTCTTTACCCGCTTTGGTCAGGGTGCCGCGATATTCACGCATCGCCTCGGCGTTAAGGTCACACACATAGGCTTTCTCTTTTTTGATTAGTTGTACTGCAAAGTCATACAGTGCATCGAAGTAGTCGGATGAAAAATAGACCTTGTCGCCCCAGTGGCAACCGAGCCATTCGACATCCTTCTTAATTGCTTCTACAAATTCGATGTTCTCTTTATGTGGATTGGTGTCATCAAAGCGCAGATTGCAGTAACCATCGTAGTCTTCGGCAATGCCAAAATTGAGCAGGATCGATTTGGCGTGACCGATGTGCAGGTAGCCATTGGGCTCTGGTGGAAAGCGGGTGACAACACGGCCATTGTTTTTGTTGTTTTTCAGGTCTTCATCGATGATGTTGCGGATGAAATTGGATGGCTTGTTATCTGATTTCGGGTGTTCAGTGTCGCTCATGCCGTGTGGCGTCCTTGTGTGCTGGGGTGTTGTGGTGAACTTACCATTAGAGACAAATTCGGGATCCAAATTAATAGAGGTGCCATTAAGTATGCTGATTATAGTCGAGAAGGGGAGGCTGCGTTAATTGTCGAAGTGCAGGCTCTCGGCGGCATACAGCGTGTTTTGCAATAGCGTGGCGCGGGTCATTGGGCCAACACC
>QIJH01000053.1 GCA_003232725.1 Chromatiaceae bacterium
CCAATATGATCACGCGCCGCGACTGAACCCTGCAACGTCAGCACCTCAAAGACATCCTGCCTGATCGCAGGTGAAAATTGCGACAACTCTTCAAAGGACATTTCGGCAAGGTCCTGGTTCGTTTCGACCCCAAAGCGCACGGCTTTACCGACCACTTCATGTGCATCACGAAAAGCGACGCCGTTGCGTACCAGATAATCAGCCAGATCAGTTGCCGTCGAAAAACCACTGAGCGCGGCTCGCTCCATATTTTCACGCTTGACCTCAATCGCTGGCACCATGTCGGCAAAGACACGTAGCGAGCCGCGCACAGTATCGATAGAGTCAAACAGCGGCTCTTTATCTTCCTGGTTATCTTTGTTGTAGGCAAGTGGCTGCCCTTTCATCAGGGTCAGTAGACTCATCAAGCTGCCGAAAACCCGCCCGGTTTTACCACGCACCAGCTCCGGTACATCCGGGTTTTTCTTCTGCGGCATAATCGACGAACCGGTACAGAAACGATCTGGCAACTCGACAAAGTCAAACTGTGCTGAAGCCCAGATTACCAGTTCTTCCGAAAAGCGCGAAAGATGCATCAACAGGGTTGCGGCAAAGGCACAGAACTCAATCGCAAAGTCACGATCACTCACCGCATCCAGCGAATTCTCACAGACGCCATCAAAACCCAGTAGTTTGGCGCTGAATTCACGATCAATCGGATAACTGGTACCGGCCAATGCGGCTGCACCCAACGGCATCACATTGACGCGCTTACGGCAATCCAGCAAACGGCTGTGATCGCGCTTTAACATCTCAAACCACGCCATCATGTGGTGCCCGAAGACGACCGGCTGCGCCACCTGCAGATGGGTAAAACCAGGCAGAATCGCATCCGCCTCGCGTTCGGCAAGATCCAGCAGGCCCGTTTGCAGGCGCTTAATTTCAACAGCGATCAAATCAATCTCGTCACGCAAATAGAGTCGAATATCGGTCGCCACCTGGTCATTACGTGAACGGCCTGTGTGCAATTTTTTGCCAGCGATACCAATTTTCTCGGTCAGTTTCGCTTCGATATTCATATGCACATCTTCGAGCGCTACCGACCAGTCAAAGGCACCTCGCTCGATGTCTGCACGCACCTCTTCGAGGCCTGCGACAATCGTCTCACACTCATCCGCTGTCAAGACACCCACGTGGGTCAGCATGCGCGCATGGGCGAGCGAACCATCAATATCATGTTTGTAGAGGCGCTTATCGAACCCAACTGACGAGGTAAATGCCTCAACAAAGGCATCTGTTGGCTCGGTAAAACGGCCAGCCCAGGGTTTGCCGCTGCTGCTATCTATACTCATATTCTCTTTTTCCATCGATTCGTGCGCTTATGCGGCGGCAGTATAACAAGTTTCAGGCGGCGAATAATCGACCATCAAGGTTATCTCGCTGGCTTTGCTGTAGAAATCCAGCCTGAATCCCGATAACCATAGCGATCAATCAAATTATTAATACAACCGACGCCACCATGAAACCTGAACAGCAATCGTCCAGCCAACAGCCCTCACTTGATAATGAACTGTTTCTACCCGATTTCTGCAACATCCGCGTCATATTTCTGGTGGTACTGATCGCTGAATTGCTCGCCTTTGTGCTGGCACTCGCGCCCCAGGTAAGCAACAACAACCTGTGGGAACGTCTCGGCATTATCTCGATGTTTGTGCAATGGGTCACCCTGGTCAATGCGGCACTGCTATGCGGCCTGCGACCACGTTTCAAAAAACAGACCCACACCGTGGTCGCTACGGCTAGCTTCCTGATCATCCTTTTAGTCACGGCACTGCTCACAGAAGTTACCATGAGGCTGGCGCTCTTTATCGGACTGGCGTCAACCTTACCCACCGCCTCTCATGCCGACTTTTTATTTCATAATGTCGCGATCAGCGCCATCGTCAGCACCATCGCACTGCGCTATTTTTATATGCAACACCAGCTGACACGCCGTATACAAGCTGAATCGCACGCCCGTTTCGAGGCGCTGCAGGCACGTATCCGCCCCCATTTTCTATTTAACTGCATGAACACCATCGCCAGCCTCACCCGTACTCAGCCAGCTCTTGCTGAAGAGGTGACCGAAGACCTGGCTGATCTGTTCCGCACCAGCATGGCCGATGTAGGCAACCAAATTTCGGTCAATGATGAGTTATCGCTGTGCCGCCGCTATCTTAATATTGAAAAGCTCAGGCTCGGCGAGCGACTCAATCTCAGCTGGAAAATCGATGAATTACCCGATGCCGCCACCCTGCCGTCACTCACACTGCAGCCACTGCTCGAAAATGCCGTCTATCACGGTATTGAGCCACGCCAGGCGGTAAACATGTCGGTGATGCGATTGAATTTATGATCAGCAATCCAGCACCACAATCACGCTCATCCCGCCGTGATGGCAACCACATGGCACTGGATAATATCCGTGAACGCCTCAAAGCAACCTATGGCGAAGCGGCCTCGCTCACCAGCGAGACCGTCGGCGGACAGTATTATGTCGCCATCCGGCTCCCTGTTTCAGGTACGGCATCATGAATATTTTGATCACCGATGACGAACCACTCGCGCGTGATCGCCTGCGCAGCCTGATTGATGAGTTTGATGAGGGCAACGTCATTGGCGAAGCCTCCAACGGCAAAGAGACACTGCAACAGTGCGAACGCCTGCAACCCGACATCGTTT
>QIJH01000207.1 GCA_003232725.1 Chromatiaceae bacterium
AACCTCGTCAATCCTTTTTTTCAGGCTTTTCCTGCACTTACTCTTGCGAATAACTGCTAAACAACACGCTCCGAGGAGAACCTTGCCAAACCAGAGGAGCAAATTATACGCACCAAATTACAAACCACAAGCGGTTTTTAAACAAACTTAAAATACTTGTTTCGGAACCAGCTAACCAACCAATGTAACCCTGGCAATACGACGTTTACCTACCTGGTAAATGTGCTCCGAACCCACTAACATCTCGCGCTTACCATCTTCGACACGCTCACCATCAAGCTTTACCGCACCCTGCTTGATCATGCGAATCGAGTCCGACGTACTTTTGGTCAGCCCCGCCTCTTTTAAGATATTGGCAATCGCCAGACCACCATCATCGACCAAGACAGTCATTTCTGGAATTTCATCTGGAAGCGCGCCCTTTCGAAAACGCGCGATAAACTCTTTCATGGCCAAATCAGCATCATTTTCCCCATGAAAACGTCCGACTAACTCTTTCGCTAACCCATACTTTATGTCCCTGGGATTGCCGCCATCTTTAACTGCTTGCTTATATGCCTTTATTTTTGCGATGGGCTCAAAACTCAGCAGCTCGAAATAGCGCCACATCAATTCATCAGAGATCGACATGATCTTGCCAAACATCTCATTGGGCGGTTCATTAATACCGATATAGTTATTGAGCGACTTGGACATCTTCTGCACCCCGTCCAGCCCCTCTAATATAGGCATGGTCAATACTACCTGTGGTTTTTGACCATAATACTTTTGCAGCTCACGCCCTACCAGCAGGTTAAACTTCTGATCAGTGCCGCCCAGCTCAACATCTGCCTTCATCGCCACCGAGTCATAACCCTGCACCAGCGGATAAAGGAATTCATGTATCGCGATCGGCTGACCGCCATTATAGCGCTTATTGAAATCATCTCGCTCCAACATACGCGCTACCGTGTGCCTGGCTGCCAACTGAATCAGATCAGCAGCACTCATCTTCCCCATCCATTCAGAATTAAACATCACCTTTGTCTTCTCTGGATCGAGGATTTTAAACACCTGCGCCTGATAAGATTGTGCATTTTCAATCACCTGCTCGCGTGTCAGCGGCTTGCGGGTCATATTTTTACCACTGGGATCACCGATCATGCCGGTAAAATCGCCAATCAAAAACATTATTTCATGCCCCAGTTCCTGGAACTGACGCAATTTATTGATTAAAACAGTGTGACCAAGGTGCAGATCAGGCGCGGTAGGATCAAATCCCGCCTTAATTCTCAGCGGACGCCTCTCGTTCAGGAGCGCTTCAAGGTCACCATCTGCCAGAATTTCCTCAGCACCGCGCCGAATCAACTCAAGCGCTTCATTTGTCGCACTCATTCCCACACCTTATCAAGACTATAAATTTAAGAATTCCCGCGCCTTACACGCTAAATAAGATGGCAGTGCAGGAAAATTAACCTGACAACAAACACCTCCGCAGCCAAGAGGCGAGATAGTATCATTTTTAGAGTCGAGTTTCGCCGCGCCATTTAATTGACCTGCGAAGCCTCTCAGGCTAAGGTACGCAAAACATGAACAAAGGAATTTTGTGAAGCACACACCCATCATCGGACGCGACTATAAGGCCAGAATGGCTGAACCGTTGCCCCTTAATAAGCGCAAGCATCACTATCTGCTGATGCTGCTGGGCGGGCTGATCTCGCTTGGTGTTACCGCGCTGCTTATTATCTCTAACGATGCGGAAGCGATTCGCAGCGACCTTCCTGCGGAACAGGCCAGCATGACTAGCATCCAGACAACCCAACCCGCGACATCTGCCGCCCATATATCAAAGCCACTCGCGCTACCACAAAACAGACCAACCGCTAGCACTAGTAAACCACAGGGCATCGCCATTGCTGTGCCTGCGATTGATCAGTGGCAAGAGATCACCGTTAAAAAAGGTGACAATCTGTCCCTGATTTTCAGCCGTGCAGGACTCACCCCACAGCAACTTCACAAAGTTTTATCGCTAGGCAAAAAGACAAAAGCACTCACTAAAATTTTCCCCGGTGACAAGCTACGATTCAACATCACCGACAATAAACAGCTGAAAGCGCTCAGCTACGATATCGACCAGACCGAAACACTGCACATCACACAACGCAACGGTAACGCTGGCTATACTGCCACCATCGAAAAGCATCATATTGACGTACGCACCGCCAATAGTAACGGCGTTATCAACAGTTCTCTCTTCCTCGGCGCACAAAAAGCTGGCCTTTCTGATAATTTAACCATGGAACTCGCCGGCATCTTCGGCTGGGATATCGACTTTGCAC
>QIJH01000076.1 GCA_003232725.1 Chromatiaceae bacterium
AGCGTATTGCGGACAACGAAGATGATGTATATATATTAGGTCAGCCGCCTAAAAAAGAGTTCAATCTACAGACTTATCCTTTTGCGCCAAACCCCCTGGTTGTGCTGGCGGCACGTACACATCCGCTCTATACCGAGTCAAACATAAGCCTTGAACGATTAGCTAAGGAACCGTTGATATCGCGTGAAGTCGGGTCTGGTATCAGAGATACGACGATGCGCCTGTTCAGTGAACATGGCCTGGTGCCGAATGTTCGCATGGAGCTTGGCAGTAATGAAGCGATTAAACATACGGTGGTTGCGGGGCTTGGTGTGGCGGTACTTTCACTGCACACCCTGAGTCTTGAAGGTGCGAATGGGCCAGTGGGAATGCTTGATGTAGAAGGGTTTCCGATTGAGCGCAAGTGGTATCTGGCACACACAAAAGATAAAGAACTATCACTGATTGCGAAAGAGTTTTTAGAGTTTGCAAAGGAGAGTGGGCCTGTCATTAGTGATAGAATGAAATTTGCTGAGCTGCATCGTAATATGCGAAAACAGGCTAATAAGCATGTTTGACCCTGTCTTGGTTAAAAGGGCTAGCAAAAAATAATAATGATTAAGTTACGTACATATGTATTTATTGATTCGCTGCAGCCGCAACTAGCGGCCTACATGGCGACGGTATCCCAGGGGTTTCTGCCTGTGCCGGGTGATGCGTGCCTGTGGATGGAAGTTGCACCGGGCATGGCGATACATCGTCTGACCGACGTGGCGTTGAAGGCCACGCGTGTACATCTTGGTCAGCAAGTGGTAGAGCGCGCATTTGGTTCGATGGTTTTTCATCATCGAGACCAGAGCGATGTGAGTGAAGCAGGTCGTGCAGTACTGCATTCATTGAAAACACGTGAAGATGATCGTCAGAAGTGTCGCGTGGCATGGAGTGAGATTGTACGTTCGATCACGCCAGATCATTCTGTGCTGATCAATCGACAGGATCGAAGAGGTTCGATGATTCTACCGGGCCAAAGCATGTTTATTCTTGAAACTGAGCCTGCTGGCTACATCGTTTACGCCGCGAATGAGGCTGAAAAAGCCGCCAACATCACGCTGGTTGATGCACGTGCTGTTGGTGCTTTCGGGCGTTTAACACTGGCAGGCTCAGAGGCCGATATTGATACGGCTGCACATGCGGCAATCGATGCGGTGCAGCGCCTCTCTGGTGTTACGCCTGATCATTATACTTAATGAGATAGTGCCGATTAAATAGCAACCGGTGCTGCTTTGATTGTCGTGGGCAGGTTAAACAGTCGGAAATAGTTGGCGTGTTTTGCGCGTCATCCGATGCAGTGAGCGAAAGTTGTTGAGCTGTGGGATGTTATTCAATGCTACCCAACCAATCTGATGTGATTCATCGTTGCCAGGAATCGCGTGACTATCATCGATCTCCAGTAAAAAACGAATATCGTAATGCTCATGTCGAGGGTCATACTGATTCGCGTAAATGGTATGGATATCGATGTCGAAAATTTCACGGCTGAGCAGTTTAATATCTTCAACTGCGATTCCTGACTCTTCTGATGTCTCTTTGATCGCCACATGGTGAATATCGGTGTCGCCATCGGCATGTCCGCCAGGCTGTAACCAGAGGCCAAGCTTACGGTGATGTAGCATCAGCGCGTGACTTCGAGAAGGATTGACGACCCATGAAGAACCAGTGACATGAGCGGATGTCAAGCTTCTATCAAAGCAGTTCTTGTTCGCCATGATAAAACGACGGGTACGCGCAATCATTGCGGCCTCTTCCATAAAGGGGCTCTTGTAGTGCTCAAGTAGTTGCAAAAGGTTTTCGCGGTGCATGGTCTGTTGACGTTTAGTTCATTTTGATTGTAATACTGTTATTTATAACCACGTTAACCTAAAATTCCATAGGTGTATATCTTGATGTTGAATGCCATTCATTGGTAATAGGCTATGACTTTGTATGGCCGCACACTGGGGCTACGTGAACGGAATTAAGCTTACCTTTAAAGGGTTTATCTAGGTATAGATAATGCCCCTCATTGAAGATCAGAATAAACAACTTGCACTAAAGTTCTATAAGCTTAAGATAACGTTTTTTAGCTATGGTAGAGCACTAGAAGGCCATCTGAAAAAACGTTACTAGAGGGCTTTTTTAAAGTGGCTAGCTTGGGAAGCCCGGTACTATCATTGATAAAAATAGCATCGGCTAACGTGGTTCTGCAGTGATGTCACACCACACGATGTGAATTTTGAGGTGTAATTGAATGACTGAAACCCCACAAAATGGTATCAAAGGCTTAAAGCACTGGCGCTTTGATTTATTGTCGGGGATGCAAGTCGCACTTGTCTCGCTGCCACTTTCACTCGGCATTGCGATTGCCTCTGGCGCACCACCGGTTACCGGCTTGATCTCTGCAATTATCGCAGGCCTTATTTTTCCTTTTCTGGGTGGTTCTTATGTCACCATTAGTGGCCCGGCGGCAGGTCTTGCACCCGCGTTATTAGCGGGCATGTTAATGCTGGGCGGCGGTGATCTTGCTGAAGGTTATCCGCTATTACTGGTGGCCATCTGCCTCACGGGACTGCTACAGATACTGCTCGCCTTTTTCAAAACAGGGAGGTATGCGATATTTCTCCCCGTGACAGTGGTTGAGGCGATGTTGGCCGCGATCGGTTTGATTATTATCATCAAACAGATCCCGG
>QIJH01000206.1 GCA_003232725.1 Chromatiaceae bacterium
TGGCAGTAATCCCATCGTCTTCCAGTTGTGTGGTCAAACGATCCGCACCACGTTTGGTCAGGGTAAAGACAAGCGCCTGATCCCAACCACCACGTCGAATCAGGTGGCTCAAGAGCGCGGGCTTTTTTGCCTTGTCTACTTCGAATACCGATTGTTTAACACTCCCGGCTGCGGCATTACGCGGGCTTGTCTCGATCTGAATCGGGTCATGGAGAAGGCCGCCGGAGAGACGTCTGATATCAGGTGAAAAGGTCGCGGAGAACAACAGGTTCTGGCGGCGCTTCGGCATCAATGACATGATTTTAGTAATATCATTGATAAAGCCCAGATCCAGCATGCGATCAGCCTCATCCAGCACCAGCACTTCGAGCGACGATAGTCGTATCGCGCGTTGATTGCAAAGGTCAAGCAAGCGTCCCGGCGTCGCTACCAGCACATCCACCCCAGCGCGCAGTTTCTTCATTTGCGGGTTGATCTTCACCCCACCATAAACAACCGCTGTGCGTAGCGAGAGATGTTTACCATAGTTGGCAACATTCTCACCCACCTGCGCTGCCAGTTCACGTGTCGGGGTTAAAATCAGCGCGCGCACCACATTTGATCTGGCATGCTCACCCTCTGCCAGATTTTGCAACAACGGCAAGGTAAAAGCGGCCGTTTTACCGGTACCTGTTTGCGCGGTGGCCATTACATCGCGACGCAACAATATCGCAGGGATTGCCTTCTCCTGCACCGCTGTCGGGGTTTTGTACCCTTCATCTTCAATGGCACGCAGCAAACAATCGGAAAGACCCAGCTTAGAAAAACTCATCGGCAAAACACTCAATAGCAGCCCAAACAGGGGCCAAAAAAAAATAGAATCGAGTGATTATACGCTATTTATCACCTGCCGATCAGTTTGAGCTTTGTCCAATAGCTCGCCAGCCAGACTACTCCCAGTTCAGCCCGCCACCGGTCTGATACTCAGTCACCCGTGTCTCAAAAAAGTTCTTCTCTTTACGAATATTTGACTGTTCATCGAGCCATGGCAAGGCACATTCGGCACCTGGAAAGGGTTCTTCAAAACCGAGCTGGCGCGCACGACGATTGGCAATAAAACGAAACTGTTCAATATGCTGTTCAGCGTCATAGCCCAACATCGGCTCTCGCAAAATATAACTGGCATAGCTGATTTCTGCCGCTTCTGCCTCGTCCCACATTTCACGCAGTGCGCCAGCATCCGGCTTGATATTCTCTTCCATCATCAACTGTTTTACGGTGCGAATACCAAAACCACAATGCATCACCTCGTCGCGCATAATATACTGTAACTGTTCGGCTGTTCCCTTCATCAGTCCTCGGCGCTGCAGTGCGAAGATAGGACTAAAACCATTAAAAAACCAGCACCCTTCAAACACCGCGGCGAAGAAGATATAGGACATTAAAAAATCCTGCAGATCATCCCGCCTGGTCAGATCCATATCGGGACGCAACACCGAATTAAGGCGGCGGTTAGCAATCTTAATCTTTGCATAGATTTCAGGCACCACACGATAACGATTATAGATCTCACCTTGATCAATACCAATGGTTTCAATGCAATGCTGGTAGGTCCAGGTATGCAGCGCCTCTTCATAGACCTGTCGTGCCTGATATATCTGCAGCTCCGGCGCACTCATCTTTTCCATTACCGCAAGACCCACATTACGCATCGCCATAATATCAGAGGTAGTGAGGTACGCCAGTACATTTTCATAAACATGGCGCTCATTATCATTCAGCTTGTAGTGATAATCCTGCACATCTTGTGTCATGTTGATATCAAGCGGTGTCCAATGGTTTTTATTGGCATTCAAAAAATACTTCCATGCCCATGGATATTTAAACGGTGCCAGTTGATTAATATCGGCCTGGCCATTCACTACCCGCTTATCCTCTGCGCGTATCGGCGGCATCTTGCGCAGCTCATCATCGTCAAACGTATCAATAATGTGCTGCACCGCTGGCGCCACCATCACATCTGCTGAAATTTTGGCCACACTTGCCGTATTTAATGGATCATCCCAGTTCAACATCACTCACTCCTTGTTATTGACACGCTTCGCATTCAGGGTCATCAATCGAACACAATGTTGGCGTGTCACTTTTCACCACATGTGTGGTACTCTTCTCGACATGGGTCGCACCTAACGTACGCAGATAATAGGTCGTCTTTAGCCCCCGTACCCAGGCCAATTTATAGAGGCTATCGAGCTTCTTGCCATCTGGTTCAGCGAGATAAAGATTGAGAGACTGCGCCTGGTCAAGCCATTTTTG
>QIJH01000246.1 GCA_003232725.1 Chromatiaceae bacterium
CCAGATTACAAGACTAAGCAGTGGCAAACCGAATATCCTCCGATATTTCCATTATCATTTTTTTATTAAACCATCACAAACAGTGTTAACAGGACAAGCAAGCCTAAAATCATCGCAAAGGCGTAGTGGTAGAGATAACCCGTTTGTGTATAACGAGCAACGCTTGCCAGCCAACCGACCACTTTCGCACTGCCATTAACCATATAACCATCAATCAACTTAGCATCACCCGTCTTCGACAGCAGGTTACCCAGTTTACGACTACCGGCAGCGAAGAATTTATCGTTGAACTCATCGCAGCCGTAGTTACGGTCAAGCAGTTTAAATAGAGGCAAGCACTGCTGCTTAGCGAAATCAGCCAGATCTGGGCGCTTCATGTAGACAAACCATGCAGTGCCTAAACCCGCCATCGCAAACCAGAAGGCTGGTGTAATGAGCCCATGAACCATAAACGCACCGGCAGTGGTAAAGCCTGCGCCGACTTGAGCCAGCACATCACGCGATTCATGTACCACGATTGAGTCACCGAAATAATCACCAAACAGCATAGAGTCAATGGTCACATAACCAATCATCAGGCTTGGGATCGCTAGCAGTACTAATGGTACAGTGACGACCCACGGTGATTCTTTAAGGTTTTCACGGGTGTGATCATCCATCCGTTCTTTACCATGGAAAACCAGGAAGAACATACGGAAGGTATAAAGTGCAGTAATAAAGACACCTATCAACACCGCGGCATACGCAAAGCCTGCCCCCGGAATGGTTGAGGCGTGTACCGCTTCAATGATGGCATCTTTTGAGAAAAAACCAGAGGTGCCTGGAAAGCCGATTAATGCGAGCGAACCGATTAATGCTGTCCAATAAGTGATTGGCATGTATTTCTTGAGGCCACCCATCTTGCGCATATCCTGTTGGTGATGCATCGCAATGATCACTGAGCCTGCCGCCAGGAATAACAGCGCTTTAAAGAAAGCATGAGTCATCAGATGGAATACACCCGCCGCGTAGGCCGATGCACCCAGCGCAACCGTCATGTAACCGAGCTGTGACAGTGTTGAATAAGCAACGACACGTTTAATATCGTTTTGAACCAACCCCAGCAGCCCCATAAAGAGTGCGGTGACCGCGCCAATAATCAGTACAAAGCTCAGCGCAACTTCAGACAGCTCATACATTGGCGACATTCTAGCGACCAGGAAAATACCAGCCGTTACCATGGTTGCCGCATGGATCAAAGCAGAGATCGGTGTCGGGCCTTCCATTGAGTCAGGTAGCCATACATGTAGTGGGACTTGTGCCGATTTACCCATCGCGCCGATAAACAGCAGAATACAAATGACCGTTAGCAGCGACCAATCATGGCCGGGGATGATCTGGATGGTAACATCGGACATCATTGGTGCTGCCGCGAAAACATCGGCGTAATCAAGGCTGTTAAAGTACATCGCAACCGCCGCAATACCCAAAAGGAAACCAAAATCACCGACACGGTTAACCAGAAACGCTTTTAGGTTGGCATAAATCGCCGTTTCGCGGGTATGCCAGAAACCAATCAATAGATAAGAGACCAGACCCACGGCTTCCCAACCAAAAAACAGCTGCAGAAAGTTGTTAGCCATCACTAACATCAGCATTGAAAAGGTAAAGAGTGAAATGTAACAGTAGAAACGCTGATAGCCAGGGTCATCCTTCATGTAACCGACGGTATAGATATGAACCATCAGTGATACAAAGGTGACCACCATCATCATCAATGTGGTTAGCTCATCAATCAAAAAACCAATTTCAAAGCGAATGCCATCACTCACTAACCAGGTGTAGATTGCACCATTAAATGGCGCGCTGCCATCGAGCACAATATGTTTAAACACGATCAATGAGCAGATAAACGAAACAGCAACGCCCGCGGTCGTCACCAGGTGCGTGGCAGTACGTCCAATGCGGCTACCAAAGAAGCCTGCAATGACGGCACCAATCATCGGTGCCAGTGCAATGGTAAGGTAAATGCCTTTCATCCGTTCAGTTCCTGTCCCAGATAGTTTTAGTGCTTCAACGAATCAAGACGATCAACATTAATCGTTCGCTTGGTACGGAATAGCAGTATCAAAATAGCGAGGCCAATAGCCGCCTCAGCTGCTGCCACGGTCAGAATAAAGAATACAAAGATCTGGCCATCGATGTTACCCAGATAGTGTGAGAACGCCACAAAGTTCATATTGACCGCCAGCAGCATCAATTCAATCGCCATCAAAATAATAATGATATTTTTACGGTTTAAAAAGATACCAAAACAGAATCGCACCCAAGATAAGGAAATCAGAGAGTTCAATCATTGCTTCTTCTCCGTCTCCATTTTCACAATCCGCACACGCTCATCACGTCGTACTGCTACTTGCTTGGCAGGGTCCTGATATTTACTATCAGGACGTTTACGCATCGTTAAAGCAATCGCCGCGACAATCGCAAGCAATAGCAGCGCACCTGCAATTTCAAATGGGTAGACATATTCAGTATAAAGGGCGATACCCAGCTCTTTCGTGTTGCTGTAATCAGCCGCATGCTTCAGTGGCTCGCCAGTGACTTCAATACCAAAATTTGCAGGGCCCAGTACCACACACATCTCAATAAAAATAAGCAGTGCCACAAAGCCACCGGCAGGCAGGTACTTGATAAAACCTTCTTTTGAACGCGCCAGGTTGATATCCAGCATCATGATGACAAACAGGAACAGCACCATCACAGCGCCCACATAAACAAGGACCAGGACCAGCGCGAGGAATTCTGCTTCAAGCATCAACCATATGGCTGCACAGGTGAAAAAAGCTAATACCAGTGACAGCGCTGCATAGACAGGGTTGCGCACAGTGACAACAGTCGCTGATGCAATCACCAGGATTGTCGAAAAAATATAAAATAGGATCGGCTCTATACTCATTATTCTGCCATTCTGTTAACGGAATTTAGCATCTTGAGCACGGTCAGCAGCAATCTGCTTCTCATGCACATCGCCATGCGCCAATAGTTTTTCTTTTGTCATGATACTTTCCTCACGTGTTTCGAAAGTGTATTCAAACACACGGGTCTCAACAATCGCATCGACCGGGCAAGCTTCTTCACAAAAGCCACAGTAGATACATTTGAAAAGATCTATATCATAACGCGTGGTACGACGTGAACCATCTTCACGTGGTTCTGCATCAATCGTGATCGCCAGTGCAGGACAAACCGCTTCACATAATTTACATGCAATGCAGCGCTCTTCACCATTTGGGTAACGACGCAGTGCATGCAGACCACGAAAACGGTTCGACTGTGGTGTCTTCTCTTCCGGGTACTGTACGGTGATCTTCGTTTTAAAGAAGTATCTGCCCGTCAGTTTCAACCCCAGGAGTAACTCCCATAGCAGAAAACTTTTTAAATAATATTTGACCTTATTCATCACAGACTACCCTTAATCAAACCATGGTCCGATTTCGGCCATCACACCCACACCAATCACCAGAATCCAGAGAATTGTAATCGGAATAAAGACCTTCCAGCCGAGCCGCATGACCTGATCATAGCGGTAACGTGGAAATGTCGCACGAAACCACAGAAACAAAAGAAGTAGTAAGCAGGTCTTGGCAAGAATCCAGACAATGCCTGGTACAAAAGCGAATAGATCTTCAAGCCCTGGAATACCCTGGAACGGCGATAACCAGCCTCCCATAAACATGATCACCGTCAAAATAGAGATCAAGATCATATTGGCGTATTCAGCCAGGAAGAACAGTGCGAATGCCATGCCTGAATATTCAACATGGAAGCCCGCCACAATTTCAGACTCACCTTCCGCAACATCAAATGGCGCTCGGTTAGTTTCAGCCAGACCTGCAATGAAATAGACCAAGAATAGTGGCAGTAGTGGTAACCAGAACCAGTGTAAAAAACTACCCGACTGCGACTCAACAATCGCACTGAGGTTCATGCTGCCAGCGGCCATCAATACACCCACCAGCGCAAAGCCCATCGCAATCTCATACGAGACCATCTGCGCCGCAGAACGCATCGCACCAAGGAATGCATATTTAGAGTTAGAGGCCCAACCGGCAATGATCAAGCCGTAAACACCCATTGAACTCAGTGCTAATACATAGAGCAGACCGGCATCAATATCAGCGAGTACCCATCCATCTGCGAAAGGGATAACAGCCCAACAAGCGAGTGCCGGTGCCAATGCGAGCAATGGTGCGATCACAAACAGAAAGCGATTGGCGTTGGTAGGGATGATGATCTCTTTCAACACCAGTTTCAGGCCATCCGCAATCGGCTGTAACAAACCACGAGGCCCAACCCGGTTAGGCCCGATACGTAATAACCTTACGTTCAGCCAGCGTGATATAGGCAACCGCCAACATGATTGGCACGGCAATCACGACGATCTTCAAAATAATAACCAATAGAATCTGCAGTGCTTCAGGCACCAGATTCCAAATGGATAGTAGTAGCTCAATCATATGACTCTACTCAGCTCCCTACCTTGTCTAGTTCGGCTTGTGCCAAATCGATTGTTGTATTTCCCAGATCCATGCCAGCAGTCTCACCCAGTCCGGTTGCCAACAGCAGACACCCTTTTGCAACGCGCTCGTCGATCGATAATGGCACAGTGACCGTTATGCCACTCTGTGTCACCGTCACTGCCGCCGCGTCTTGCAAGCCGTTATCTGCCGCTGTTTCAGCTGAAAGATAAGCCATTGCAAGCGAACGATCATCTGCCGACTGTAATGGTGCGGAACGCCTAACGATGCTATCTACCAGATAACCCGGCAGATCCGCAATGCGTGTGACACCACTTTCTAATTCAGATAATTTTTCCGGGCAGCCCCACGCCATCTCATTGGATGGTTTAAGCGCTACCGCAGCAGCGGCAAGTTCATCGCGCACCTCATCAGATGAGATGTATTCAAAGCCAGCCTGTTTAAACAGATTGCCAAATACACGCAGTACCTTCCAGGCAGGACGCGCTTCACCTTTTGGTGCAACCGAGCCGGTAAAACTCTGCCAGT
>QIJH01000091.1 GCA_003232725.1 Chromatiaceae bacterium
TGTAAACTCACATTTTTCGCCTTGAACTGGCAGATTTCATGGGCGATCTGAGCAGCCACTGTTAATTTTGACTACTCGCTGAGTAGTTACCGCTAATTTAACTTCTCAATTAATTTTTCAAGCAATCCGATGCTTTGTAGAAACACCACCAGTACCGCTAACGGGGTGACATATTTCAGCAGGAAATTCCAACTATTAAAGGCAAACAGATGCCTGCTGCCCATTTCATGGGATTTTGATTCACGCGACATCGCCCACCCCACAAACAGAGCAATGAACAAGCCGCCCAGCGGTAGCATGATATTCGCCGTGAGGAAATCAAGCAACTCGAAAAAGGTCATGTCGAATAGCTTCACCTCGGCCCACAGGTTAAATGACAGCACCGTGCCCATCCCCAGCGTCCAGGTGGCAATACCGCAGATAATCGCTGCCGTGCGCCGCTTCAGTCTGCGGTTCTCCACCAGCCAGGTAACCGCCGGTTCAATCAGTGAAATCGAAGAACTCCATGCCGCAAACAGCAGCAGAATGAAAAACAGCGTGCCAAAAAAGAGCCCGCCCGTCATCTGCCCAAATGCTAATGGCAACGTCTGAAAGACCAGCCCCGGTCCAGCACCCGGCTCCAGCCCATTGGCAAAGACAATCGGGAAGATCGCCATACCCGCGACCAGGGCTACCACAGTGTCCGCAATCACAATCATAATCGAAGTGCGCGCAATCGAATCTTCACTGCGCATATAGGAACCGTAGATCATGATCGCTCCCATCCCAAGGCTCAGGGTGAAAAAGGCGTGTCCCATCGCAATCAATACCCCTTTACCCGTTAACGCACTAAAATCAGGGGTAAAGAGAAAAACCAGCCCCTGCATAAAGGCACCACTATTCATGGCATAGATAAGGAGCATAATCAGCAGTACAAAGAGCGCCGGCATCAACAGCATCACCGCCTTTTCAAGCCCACCGCGCACTCCACGCGCTACCACCACCATGGTGGCGACGATAAAGAGCGTATGCCAGAGCGTCAGCTTAAGCGGGTCACTCAGCAGCTCATCAAAAATGGTTTTCACCTGCCCTGCCGAGGTACCTGTAAAGGTGCCACTGGCCATTTCGATCACATAATTGATCGCCCACCCAGCAATCACGCTGTAATAAGAGAGGATTAGAAAACCAGCCACCACCCCGGACCAGCCCAGCAACTGCCACAACGGGCTGCGTCCCTCTTCTTTACTCAGCACCTTCATGGTGTTGATCGGGCTCTGACGACCACGACGCCCCAGCATCACCTCCGCGATCATCACTGGCAAGCCTATCGCCGCAATGCACAGTAGATAGACCAGCACAAATGCACCGCCGCCGTTTTCACCAACAATGTAAGGAAACTTCCAGATATTGCCGAGCCCCACCGCAGAACCAGTCGCCGCAAGCACAAAGACCCAACGTGATGACCACTGACCGTGTATGCTGCTACGCGATTTTTCTGACATTACCACTCCCTTCAATCCTGATCTCGCTATTGTGGGCGAAATCAACAGATCACTCAACCACACAGTCCACTCCTGTGTATAATAACCACGACTAAATAGATGAAAATACAGCGTTAATCATTCAAGTTATGGCCACAAAGAAGAAAAAAAAAGCTGGCGGCAACACCATCGCACTCAATAAGCGCGCGCGCCACGACTACTTTATCGAAGAGAAATTCGAGGCCGGACTCGTGCTACAAGGGTGGGAAGTGAAAAGCATGCGTGATTCACGCGCACAGCTCACCGAGAGCTACGTCTTCCTGAAAAATGGTGAAGCGTTCATCTCAGGCCTTCATGTCACCCCACTGCATACCGCCTCGACTCACATCACCCCAGAAAATACCCGTGTGCGCAAGCTACTATTGCACCGCAAGCAGCTCGACAAGCTCATCGGTGCCGTTGAGCGCAAAGGCTACACCCTGGTGGGCACCGCCCTCTACTGGAGCCACGGCCTGGTAAAAGTTGAAATTGGCCTTGCCAAAGGTAAGCAACAACACGATAAACGCGCTAGCGAGAAAGACCGCGACTGGCAACGTGAAAAAGGGCGTATTCTGAGAGGTCGCTGATCGCCAGCAATCACACTTACTTTTAAACTTGGCAATGAACTTCCCACTGCGTTAAACTGTCACTTGTAGTAATACCTTTTGGGGGTGACCTGGCTTCGACGTGGGTTGCGAAACCTGAGGTGCATGCCGAGGTGCAGAATTCCTCGTTAATCCGTCTGCAAAACCATAGTTGCCAACGAAGACAACTACGCACTAGCAG
>QIJH01000037.1 GCA_003232725.1 Chromatiaceae bacterium
GATGAGTGATGAAGGCGAAATGTTGCTCTCATCTAAAATGGTGGACTATTACGTCTGATCAAATCGGCTCGCTGAAGTTTAAACTGGCCCCCTTGTTGTGAATCAAAAATACCTCTTGGTGCTATTTGTTCTGGTCTAATGTTGTGGCATAGTAAATCTTTTCAAGTCAGGTGTCAGATTAAGCCTGAACTACTACATCTCATGTTTGAAACGGGCAGTTACACATAATTATTTGCCTCGCATGGATAAATACCTGACATCATCTACTTATATTGATTGTGATAATCTCGCTATCCAGGCGTTGGCTGAATCCCTCTCTTTGGATGATCATGCTGATGAAGCTGTCGCTAAACGCTGCTTTGAATGGGTACGCGACAACATCAAGCACAGTTCAGATTATAAACTGAATCCAGTTACCTGCAGGGCGTCTGATGTACTACAACATAAAACCGGTTACTGCTACGCTAAAAGTCATCTATTGGCGGCGTTGTTACGAGCCAATGGCTTGCCTGCAGGGCTATGTTATCAACGGTTGAGTGTCGCTGATAAAGGCGCTCCTTATTGCCTGCATGGCCTTAATGCTGTCTACCTTAAAAACCACGGCTGGTACCGTATTGATGCGCGTGGTAATAAAACCGGTGTTGATGCTCAGTTTACCCCGCCGCAAGAACAGCTGGCCTTTGCGTTAAATGATTACTGTGAGGCTGATCTGCCCGAGATATGGGTGGAGCCGCTACCGCTAGTGGTAGAGGTGCTCACGTTATATCAAACCTATGATGAGGTTTTCCGCAATCTACCGGATGTGGCATTAATCAAGTAGGGTGGGACATGTTATGGTGTATTGATGGTATTTAAAGTATGACGTAACCAGGTGAGTGAATTTCGTTCGAATGTTTGTGAGTCTGTGTGCCTCTATGGAAGAGAAAAGATGAGAGTCCATTATTTACAACACGTTCCATTTGAAGGTCTGAGCAGTATTGCGCCAGTGCTGATAGAAAAAGGGCATCAATTATCATCGACCCATTTATATGATGCAGCACTCTTGCCTGCGATTGATGAGATCGACTGGTTGATTGTAATGGGTGGCCCGATGGGTATTTATGATCATGAAACCTACCCGTGGCTGGTTGATGAAAAACACTTTATTAAAGCGGCGATCGATGCAGGCAAGGTGGTGCTGGGTATCTGCCTGGGCGCGCAGTTGATTGCGGATGTGCTGGGCGCTAAGGTTTATCAAAATAAACATCGAGAAATAGGCTGGTTTAACATTAATCGATTGTCTGGGGTTGATGACACGATTCTTGCGGATGTATTGCCAGGGCGA
Source organism: Chromatiaceae bacterium (assembly GCA_003232725.1). GTDB lineage: Bacteria > Pseudomonadota > Gammaproteobacteria > SZUA-140 > SZUA-140 > SZUA-76. The sequence continues at coordinate 1,325 of QIJH01000037.1, forward strand.
GTCGAGGTGTTTCACTGGCATGGCGATACCTTTGACATTCCTGATGGTGCTGTATCGCTGGCTGAGAGTGAGGCGTGCCCACGACAAGGTTTTATTTTTGATAACCGGGTGGTTGGTCTTCAGTTTCATTTGGAGGTGACTGCTGAGTCTGCGACGGCATTGATTGAACATTGTGGTGATGAGCTGGATGGTAGCGACTATGTGCAGTCTGCAACTGACATGCTTGTCGATACTAGCCGATTTTTCGCTATTAACGAGGTGATGTTGGCGATAATAAATGCGCTTGAGTCTGGGCGTTGTCATGCTGCTAGGGGGCGTTCTCAATCATCTGAGTGAGCGTAATTATGAGCCATTTTTCGTGCTGGCAAGGCGCGGTGAGGCGTAATAGTGGTTCTATTGCAACGAACCGTAATGCCGCCAGTGCGGAAAAGGGTTCATAATAGCGCCGCGAACGGTAATTGAGAACACCCCCTAGCAAGCGGTAAAATATTCTTGATATTTTTGTCTTATATTTAAGGGGCTTCCTCAGTGACATGAATGATAAACAAGCCAATAACCCGCTGCACGGTGTGACGCTGGAGAAGATTGTTACCAGTCTGGTTGAGCATTACGGCTGGCAGATGCTGGGCCAGCGTATCGATATTCGCTGCTTTAATAGCGATCCTTCAGTGAAATCCAGCCTTAAATTTCTGCGAAAAACCCCATGGGCGAGAGAAAAAGTAGAGGCGCTATACATTTCAATGCAGAATAGTGTTTGGGCGAAAAAGTAGGCATATACACGCCGTAAGGCGGTGATGACAGTTTATTTAGCCCGACTATGTGCAACCTGGCGGAGAAAAAAATGAGTTCGATTACGTTAATGGATGAGCAAAGAGCACAGATTGAGATCGAACATCGCTGGTTGTTGGGGAAGGGCGTGGCTTTTGATAATAAGAAAACTGCTACAGGCAGTTTCAATCAGGAGCACGCAGCAGGGGTTGAGGTGACTGATGTGCTGTAGATGGCCGTAGTGCCGCGTCCGGCGATGGCGTAGCTGTTAAGGCCGCTCTCCAGGTGAACGGGTTGGCTTTCGATCTCTCCCTGGCCATCATCA
>QIJH01000185.1 GCA_003232725.1 Chromatiaceae bacterium
TCGATTTTGCTCATTGATTTATTTTTGGTTATTCAGTTAACCGAAAATAATTACTAATGCCTGTTGACAGGGTTACGGCTCATATGTGTTATGTTCTATTTCTCGGAATCCCTTTTCGCTGGAGTCGCACCAGCTCTTCAGCAGGCTAAGCCTGGAAGGGAGGCAGACCTCCCAAGAATCAATAATGACCTTGTACAAATATTTAGCAAATGACATAACTTCTCTAAAAACCTTCATAATCATAAGCAAACCCTCCTTTCCGATTAACGATAGTAAGTAAATAATCTCTGAACATAAGTATTGCGTCCAATAATTGGACGGGTTAAATAGAACAAAAACAATGCCTGCCATCATCAGTCTCGGGAGGCTACCTCCGAGAGACGCTATATAAGCGTTTCGGCTAATTATTTTTTTCAGAATAAATCATTTTTCCAAATAAACATAACGTTTGAACTCACTGGATTTTGCGAAGCGCAGCGCAGCAAAATTCCAGTGGAGTGATTTGTTATGCATTATTATTTTTCCAGCAAAGGAGGGATTGGTGGTGGCGGTACTAATGGTTTAACCTCCAAGTCGTTAAAGAAAGATTCTTTCATTGCGGAACATATACCATCGAAGTCTGGGAACATCGTCATGGAATTAATTCCCATCAAATTTAGCTCATTCATCACGAGTTTTCTTTCAGATACTGGCAGTGTTGCAAAGTATAGAAATGTTTTGTTGGTTTCTTTTCCTCGGCTAGTCAAATATTCGCTCATATTCGATACATTTGTCGCAGTTGTTACTGCCATTTGTCTTATCATTCGAGGATTTCCTCTAGCCTGGGGCCTAAATGGACTTACAAACTGAACAGAATCTCTAAGATTTAATGGTTGCTGAAAAGTAGAGGACCACTCGTTTATTGCAAACATGTGGATAGTAACTGTTTGTGTATCGGGGTTTTGTGGGTCAAGATCTTTAAAAGCAAAATAAGCAGCTATATATGGTGACATTGTCCAGTCAAGTAAGGGTGTTGGAAAGCCGTGATGTTGCAGTTTAGCCAAGAGAGCTCCAAATTGTATCTCATCGGATATATCAATATTTTCATTTTGATGTGCAGAGACGTAATAACTTACTTCCGGAATTATTCGATCAAGATAATCGAGTAACGATATTCCTGTTTTTTCAGAATGTCTATGAAACGTTGATTGTAGTTTCCATTCTGATTTTTGTTGACCACGGAAATAGTACTTGGCACCACCTTTTACAGATTGTGATATCCAGTTTTTATAGCTTTCCCAATTATTTATCAATTATAGGAACTCCTATGAATTCTATATGCATAACGATTAGCTCACCTGTTGCCCAAAGATGCATAGCGAGGTACGAGCGGCGCAGCTTTTGGCAATCAGGTGGAGTGCTGTGTTAGGTTTCTTGATACGACATACCTGACTGTTTTTCAAAGTGCGTACGAAATTTAATAACATCATCAAATAACTGCTGATTACCAAATGCCTTTGCAGAAAATCCAAAAGACATAATTCCTCTATAAAAATAATTCAATATGTCATGTTGGTATTCTTGTTCGCGTGGGGTTCCACGCATTCCAGAAACATGAAAATGAGGTGTCATTCCACCGAACATATCCATTATTTGTGGAGATGCAGCATGAATAAAACCTGAATATGTTTTACTAATTGTTCTAGATAATTCTACACCAGTACTTGGATCTAATTTATTTTCTTCGATTTTTGAAATATAAGCCCTGATCTTTCTGCGTGATACCATTCCTCGTTTCTGTTTAGACTTCATGGCGGATTCTTGATCATCAAATTCTTCTTTATAGAATTCAATTAGATATTCATCATGTAAAGGTAATGCTCCGTTAATTAAGCCATATGAAAGAAACAATATGTCCTCTTGGAATTCATCTAGCATTCTTTGCAATGCAGCTTGATCTTGAAACAACCCACACTCCATAAGTATTTTAGCTGAACGGAGGCAGGTTACCATGCGGGCTAATTTTTGCACTATTGCTTGAAAGATCGTTTTTTCTTTGTATCTAAAAACGAATCCATCATCAAAGGGTACTTTTACAGGTGGCTGCACTTGTTTAGCTAGATAATGAGTCACTCCCTCCATAAATGTGAGAGTTTCTTGATGCAGTTTCTTCATATTATTGCAAACCTAACGAGGCTGTAGAAAAACCCGGTTTCCAGAGCCATCTGTATGAACGTCTAGTTTTTTGATTTCTCTAATCAATCCAACACAGCCTTT
>QIJH01000048.1 GCA_003232725.1 Chromatiaceae bacterium
TGGCCCTCAAGTAGCAAATTACCCCAACCACAATCAGGACCACCTGGCGCTGCAGCCATTGCGGAACCTGAACCCAACGTTAGCACCGCCGCTAGTAAAATCTCTTTTCTCATATTGCTATTCTCCCTCTGGAAATGATTAAAACACGTAACACTTCTTTTATAGCGGCTATATTCAGTAGCGTCAAGCAAGTATTCCGCCACATTATATTTTGTTAAGCAAGAGCGTTATTCAAGCAGAAGCGATATAACTTTAGAAAAATACTCTTATCCTTCGTTAAGACCGAAGAAAAACCGCCATCCTGTCAACAATCGTTCTATTAGCAAGGGTTGATTCAACCTATAATACCTGATTGCAATCCAGGGTCTGTTGACATTTCATTTTCACCACTGTTGCACCTAAAAAAGCGCCCATCATAATGAAGGGATTAGACATCGCTATGAAATCACAAAAGATCTATCCATTGGCCTTCAGTTTCGAATGTTTCCCGACAAAAAAAGAAGCCGGTAGCGAAAAGCTTGTTAACACATGCCAGCAGCTGGCCAAGGTCAATCCTTGCTTCTTTTCTGTTAACTATGGTGCTGGGCGGGCAACGCGAGAATGTACATTTGCCGCCGTCAACGATATCAATGCAACCACATCCATTGAGGTTGCGCCACACATTGCAGGTATTGGTACCAGCAAAGGTGAAATGAGTACCTTGCTAGAAAATTATAAGGCTCGTGGAATTCGCCATATTATCGTCTTAAGAGGTGATACGCTCTCTGGACTACGTGATTTTGGTCACTTTAATGACGCCCTTGATCTCATCAACTTTATTCGAGAGCAATATGATGATTATTTTTTTATAGAGATTGCCGCCTATCCTGAAACACACCCACTAGCAACGAGCGCTCAGACAGACCTGGCAAACCTGCAACAAAAGTTTAAGCGCGGTGCCGACGCTGCTCTCACTCAATATTTTTACAACCCTGAGGCCTTTTTTCGCTTTATTGATTCATGTGAAAAACTGGGAATTGATCAGCCTATTGTACCCGGCATCATGCCGATTACTAATTACCACCAACTGGCTCGCTTTTCCGATATATACGGAGTCGAAATCCCTCGTTGGATCAGGCAGCGCCTTGAAAGTTATGGAGATGATTTAGCCTCAATCACAGCCTTCGGCGAAGAGGTCGTGAGCCGTTTATGTGAGCAACTACTCGCCGGAGGCGCTGCAGGACTGCATTTTTACACCATGAATAAAGCGGCACCATCACTTGCAGTGTGGAATAACCTAAACCTCAGTAACAATAAAAGTTCGCGCTCACGCCGCTAAAGAATGCTGGGTATCCCCGTCATAAACGACGGTGTATCCTTTTGGGTATTATCTACGATTTGCGCCTTGCTGTGGCAAATCTGGCCCTCCAGTCTGCTGCGCTCAGAATAAACAGCGCTAGCCTAACACTAAAATGGCACGCTCTTACCATCGAAAGCAACGAAGGCACCCGGCTCATAATTATCAATATTTTCTATTACGCTACTAAGCCCGGCGACTGAGGTCGCCACATCAATCAAGCCTGAGTTATCTGTCATATCGGTACTCACCCACCCTGGGTGCAACGTAATCACTCGCACCCCATCGGGTGCAAGGTCGATTGCCATTGAGCGTGATACAATCATCAGTGCCGCTTTGGCCGCGCGGTAGGCGTAACAGCCACCGCTGGTATTATCTTCATTGGAACCCATCTTGGAACTCATGTTAGCAATCACCCCACGTGCGGCAATCACACGGCTGGCAAGCAGTTGGCTCACCCGCAGCACACCGACACAGTCAACATCAAAGACTTCATTCATGGTGGCAGCAGACACTGTCTCAAATGATTGCCCATGCGCCTTTTTCGGCCCGTAGATTCCGGCATTGTTGATCAATAGATCAAGCTGTTCAGGCACCCCCGCCACATCCAGAAAAGAGCATTTTTTTTCATCGGTAATATCCCATTGCAGGGTGTGCAGACGTTGCTCATCAATATCCGCGAGACTGCCCATATCAGTGCGATATGTTGCCCAGACATCACAACCCTGCACCAGATAGTGGCGTACAAAACCCAGCCCAATACCGCGGTTTGCACCTGTAATCAAAATATTCATGCCGTTCCCCGCACTAAAAGTCATTTGACGCGCAAAAGAAAACCCCTATCCAGATACCTGAATAGGGGTTTGAATAAAATCCTGGCAGTGTCCTACTTTCACATGGGGAGACCCCACAC
>QIJH01000236.1 GCA_003232725.1 Chromatiaceae bacterium
GTGCAAATTGCATATCTCTTTCGATGTGATTAGCACTCAGTTTAAAGCCAATGGGCACCCCGCCAGTGACCTCTCGCACGCGCTCGGCAAAACGCCTGAAATCAGCCACAGATGAGAGATCTTTAAAGGTCGGTGGTGAGACTGCTGGCATGCCCACGGGAATCCCTCTTACCTCGGCAATCTTGCCAATATTTTTATTGCCCGGAAGATGTCCACCCGTGCCGGTCTTAGCGCCCTGCCCGCCCTTAAAATGAAACGCTTGCACGTTATGCAACAGACTTTCATCATAACCAAACCCGGCGCTTGCCAGCTCATAGAAATAACGTGAATTCTCCTGCTGCTCTTCAGGCAACATGCCACCCTCTCCTGAACAGATACCCGTACCCACTGACTCGGCCCCTTTTGCCAGCGATATTTTTGCCTCTTGCGATAGCGCACCAAAGCTCATATCAGAAACGAATAATGGGATCTTCAATATCAATGGTTTTTTAGCCTCCGGCCCTATCACCAGCTCAGTGCCAACAACATGGTCTTCCATTAACGGCTGGGTTGCCATCTGCGCCGTCATCACCTGAAGGTCATCCCAATGCGGCAATTGATTCCGCGGCACTCCCATTGAGGTCATTGGGCCATGATGCCCTACCATCGATAAACCCTCTTTCGCAAGCTGATGAATCAAGGTAACCGTGGGCTCTTCCATAGTAGCCACGGCCTCTGGCATACCTACTCTCTTTTTTTGCAACGAAGGCCCTTCTTGCCCTACCTGCTCATCCGATAGCTGCTTATGCGAACCATCACAAAAAGGGACCCGGCCCGTCTGCTTACATGCACAAAGATAAGCCTCCCCCTCTTTCTCAGCAAGAAATGACTTTGGCTTAAAATCAGTACCCGCGTGAGAGCCATCACAAAAAGGCTGCTGCTTTGAGTGCCCACAGGTGCAGTAATAATACTCCTGTCCCTTCACTAAGATGACCTTTTTAGGCCGGTTATCTGCAACAACTGGATTGCTCATATTCCCCCCAATTCAAATGGCTAGCCCACATTGTGACGTGCGACCAGCAAAGCTGCAACAGTTTAAGCAAGCCTCTTGGAAGAGTCGCTTTGTACCATGATGCAATGAGACCTTTACACGATACAGGCGCGACAGGCTTCACCATCAATTATTATCGATAGTGCGAAACGCCATCCCTACACCCTCAGGCACAGCACGCACCACCATCGCCGAAACATGGCGCATTCGTATCACATTAGATGCACTAATATTAAGTGCAAATACCAGTTGCAACTGCTTTAACCTGGGTATCGATACAAGCCCAGCCTTGAGAAAGATACCCGATTCGCTGATGTCGCATGCCTGGCAAGAAATTGCAGCACGCCCTGGTAGTGAAACGTACACGTTGACATCAATGAATTTACGCGCTGAAATCCGGCGCTCCAACAAAGTCACCTAAGGCCTCCAGGAAACGCCAAATCAATGACCAATAATTGAGGAAACGTCATTGGCAAAAAACGTTTATTTGTTAGATCCTTCTTCACAAACCACCTCCGTCACTCCATGTTAAGGATTTCGTACACACAAAATATTCCACTCATTATAATTTACAGCGCTATCTCTAAATTTTATGCTTTATTCGCGCTTACCATTTTTTACATCTCGAGCCACGAACCATGTGCCGATTTGGCTGTATTCCAAAATAGTTGGCGTTACGTCGTTTATCACCTCGAACACATCAAAGTTATCTGGCGACGGTGAGTCAGTTCCAGTATTACCATCGCTCACCCGACATATTAACGAAGGGTTGATGCGAATCAAGCACTACGGTTTTCTGTTAAAGCGATACCGCAATAAAAAGCTGGCGAAGATACGTCGCTATATCGCGCAATCCAATGAAACCGCCTTAAACCCTCGCACAGAACAAAAAATGGCTAAGCCGATTACAATCCTGCATTGCCCTTGTCCAAAGTACAAAGCGGGCATCCTTCAAGCAATCGCCGAAATACTCGCGATAAAACCTCAGAGTAGTGAACGACGACAATATGTGAGCTAGATTACCGGTAAAAGTTGATTTCATTGCGCAGCTATTCGCCTTCCTAGCACTTCACACGGATGAATGGCCAATAAATGCGTTTTTGCATATCTTCATACAAAAAGGTAGACTAAATACAACGTATGACGCAATCAAAAGGGTATGGCACAGGGTTAACGTACCGGATTTGGACAAAGACAAGGACAAG
>QIJH01000087.1 GCA_003232725.1 Chromatiaceae bacterium
TAGCGTTTGGGATTTAGGTGTCAATGTGCGTTATCTTTATTTCATGGCAAGGCGAAATGACAAGTAATCGTTGTTCTATTGCGAGGAATTTTAACGCAGCCATGGAATAAAGAGGGTGTGCAGTGACACCTAAATCTCAATCGCTACCGGTATATGTGAGGTTGTTGAGTCTTTGCCGCATAAAAAGGCTCTGCGGAGAGCCTGCCCCACGAAGTGTTTTGGGTACGCAGCGGGAGACACAGTGGTAGTAAGGGGTGCTCGCAAGCGAGACCTGAGAACAGCGAGGTTTGGGCATTGGTCACTCCTTGACGCAATGAATCGTTTAAAGCTCCTATGGTGAAACCTATAACTAGACAGCTATATTGTCAACCCTTATGATGGGTGTCCTATTAGCTTGTCTATAGCTGTTCTGATAAAAACTTTTCTTCTTTTAACCAAGGATAATTTTCTTCATCATAAATTCCCATAGGACCACCCATAACGATAAGCCAATCAAAATCATTGATTGAAGGCAGAGCATCTCCTTTGTATAAATGGGTTGCTGATATATCATGCGCATGTGCATCCATGTAATCTTCTATACTACTTAAGCCTTCAAACGGAACATGCTGAATATAGTGCACTTTCATTATTGTTTGACTTTTCTTGTGGAGTTCTTTCTTACAATGTATGTAGGTATGCCATCAATGCTATATTGGTTTTTCTCTTCCCAATATTGAGCGACTTTTTCTTCACCTATTTTTTTGTGTAAGTTATTTAATTGCTCACGATTTCCTGCATAATCAAAATAGGGTACCGCCATTCCACATGAAGTTTGCACAAGCTCAACCCTCATATCAAAAATCTGTCTCGCGGCAGGAATAGGGGGAAACATTGAAATGAGAGGCTCCCATTCAGCATCATTTTTGTGAATAACGCTGGCCAAACCATATAAACGGACAATCATAGGCTTTCCATCCAAGGCCATAAACATGATCGTCATTCTTGAATTGACTTGTATATGGGCAGATGTTTCATTTCCGCTACCCGTTACATTAAGCCAAATAACTCTGTTCTTATTTAAAATTCTAAATGAATCCATTCCTTTTGGGGAAATATTGACCTTACTCTCACTGGTCGCAGTCCCTACAAAGAAAATCTTCTGCTTTTCAATAAATTCTTTGATTGTGCCGGATATTGCTAAGTGTTTTTGAGCCATAAAATATCTTTTTTTAGATGCCTAACATCTTACATAATCGAAAAGTTATCGAAACACAGAAAATTGTCGAAACTAATAGGTTTGTTAAGCATTTTTTATTGAGTCTAAAATATCATGTCTCACTAAGCGAAATATTGCTTTCGTGCTCCCTGCATATAAGAGATATGTCATCATTCGTCAGCGGTTGTTGAACAAGATTACAAAAATAATTTTCCTTTTTTATTTTACTGTTATAACGACATGAACGGCATATCCCAAAAGTTTTCATATTATTTGCCTGTAACAATGTAGTCAGTAGTTTCTTAAGTGAGTTTTCTATTTCTGATTGTTCCTTTTCAGTCAATAACTCACATGCATTAACAAACATGGTGGTTGGAATCGTATTATTGAGTAGCCGTCTGCCTTTAGAAGACACTTTTAAATGATAAATACGTCTATCGTTTTTATCGAGCTGTTTAGACAGTAATCCTTTTTTCTCTAGAACGTTTAGCGTTTGAGAAACTGTACCTTTCGTTTGACCTAAATACTCTGTAACGGCCATAGGGGTATTTGAATATTGATTACAGACTGACAAATAATGCAGCACTTCTAGCTGAACAGGTTGCAGACCGTGGACTGCGCCCGCTTGGCGTGAATCAGTCCTCAGGAGTTCACTCAGGCGTTCAACATAATCATAGATAGGATTTGATCTCATGAGCATATAGTATCGACTAAATACTATATTGACAAGTTAAAAAAATCTCGTTATAGTTATTTTGTATTGAGTCGATACTATTTATTTTAACCAAAGGAAAATAATTATGAATAAAGCTATTTTTTACCATGCAGGTTGCCCAGTTTGTTTAAGCGCCGAGCAGCAAGTGATCGATGCGATTGATAAAAATCGTTACGAGATTGAAATTGTGCATTTGGGTGAAGATAAAGCACAAATTCGCGTAGCAGAACAAGCGGGGGTCAAATCGGTACCCGCCTTGTTGTTAGATGGGGATATTTTCCACATCAATTTCGGCGCTGCGCTTGATGATGTAAAGGTATTGCGGTATTTGTAACTGCCAGCATTTCGTTTTCTGCCTATGCTCAAAATCACCATTCAGGTGGTATTCCAGCACCAAAAAATAAGGCAATCATAGCCCCATTTGACATTATCCATGCAAAAATCACCACCGAGGGCAATGTTGCTATTTTCCATATGGCTGTTTCAGGCAAGGCGGGCGCAAGCAAACCCACGCCTACAGGCCAATTGGCAGGTAGCGATGTTTTTTCTTATGTATGGCCAACATCAATAGACAGCTATGAAGTAGGCTTCGAAAAAAACGCAGGTATCTTGGCATTGGCCGTTACCTCGCATCCTGATTTTGACGATACACCGCTCTACGATGAAAATGGTGACGGAAAGACGACTAATGACGGAAACGTATGGCATAGTCATTGGGTGGTATTACAGCCCAATGATCAGTGTGGGAAAGATGCGTTAGGAATCGTTGATATTCCGAAAGATACTAAACCAAGGCTTCCTAAAACATGGCCAGGACTGCCTATTCTTTTAGATAGCCCAGGATGGAGCCCGACATTTAACGCTGAAACTGTGGAAGTACGTATCCCCTTCGATGACATAGGCATTGTCAATAGCGCGACCTTTGATGGGGTTGCTGCTGGGCTTCGTGTAAATCAGAGCGTCCATGCTCCTTTACTATGCGTAGTGAATGTAATGGATATTGCCTCTGGTGACTTGAGCTTGCCGGGTAGAGTTAACAAATAGAATATTTATATACAGCCTCCATATCCGATGTGGGTGTGGAGCTTGGATGCCACCGGGTAACCAGGCGACGTCACCGCCGCCAAGTTCCCTCAGAACCGAGCAAGCCTGTTTCCAAGCCGGACGGCTCAAGCCTGACTAACGCCCATATCAATGGACGCACCTGATACGTGCTTACTCATAATAAAATCGAAGGCTTTTCTACAGGTCTTGTGAATCATGAGAACGTTTTTAACTCTTCTATGAGTTTTATCGCCGTCAAAAACAAAGGGCCAAAGGGGTCAAGCCGCGTTTTTTATAATACTTTCTCGTAGCACTTTAACTTCGTCCCGGTATGACTTGTCTCTCTCAATTCTATGGCGCACCTGGCTAGTAATGAAACTCACTGAACCAATATTAGATAAT
>QIJH01000027.1 GCA_003232725.1 Chromatiaceae bacterium
TCATCATTGAGTTCGATCCGTGGAATAAATGAGAGAATGATCAAACTCACAATAACCGATGACCACAGGATCGGTTTACGACGTTTCACCACCACAGATGCGAGGCGATCCATTGCCTGTGTCATGCGGTCAGGTCGTTGAGAAACCTTCAGCGGCATAATCGCAAGGAATGCGGGTAAGAATGTAACGGAATAAACAAAGGCGGCCATCACCCCGAAGGCGGTAATATTGCCGAGGTCATGAAAGGGCGGAGAATCACTAAAATTAAGCGATAAAAAGCCGATTGCGGTGGTGATACTGGTGAGAAAAACGGGCGATAGATTAATGCGCAGACTCTCGGCAATCGCCGTACGCTTTTCAGTACCGTTACGCATCAGGGATAGCAGCGTGGCTAAAATATGAATCGAATCGGCTACCACCAGCGTCATAATGATGGTGGGTGCAGAAGCTGATGGAGGGGTGAGTTTTACCCCTAGCCAACCCGCGATGCCCATGGCGGTGATGACCGACATCACAATAATAATTAAGGTACCGATGGTGGCACTGAATGATCGCACCAGAAAAAAGGTGATGATGATAATCACCAGGTACATGATCGGTACCAGTGAGGCCATGTCATTCTGACTCGACTCCATGAATGAGTTATTCATCATCATCATGCCAACGAGATGCACATCAATCGGGTAGTTGGCCTCGATTTCAGCAGCCAGCGCACGCGCTGCAGCTGCTGCAGTTGGTACTTCATCCATCGCTTCGCCGGGTAGCTGAAAGGTGACGTTAATGCCAGTTGTACCACCTTTGTTAGCCACTAATCGTTTGTGCAGTACGGGTTCAGAGAGAGCGACCGCTTTAATGTTATCCAGCGCGGCCTGATCAAGGTTTAATGCATCGAATACGAGGTCTTCAACAATCAGGTCATCTCCTTCCGCCACGGTGTGCTGGAAGTTACTGATTGAGTCGACACGTAAAGCGAATGGCAAGAGCCAGGCCTGTTCGGTGACCTGTTCAACTGCTGCCAATGTGCTGGGGGTGAACACATCTGCATCATTACGCGGAGAAAGGGTAAAGAGGATATTATCCACTTTAGTGTAGGTACGTTGTAGTGCCTCAAATGCCTGCATCTGTGGGTTATCTTCACTGAAGAAGACGCGGTAGTCCGTATTGAAGCCGAGTTTTTTAACGCCACTGCCAGCAGCGATTGCCAGTGCAAGTGTCAGGATGACAATGGGCCAGCGCCAACGAACCACCCACTGACTGTAGCGATGGGCAAAAGTATTGCTATTTTTGTGATTCATGCTCTTAATCCTTCAAGATAACCAATTAGCCCTTCAACACAGGCTTCCAGTAATGTGCGATCCTGCGCATTTTTTGCGAGGCCGATGGCACCCTCTATGCTCGCGACAAAAAAAGTGGCCACTTGCCTGGTGTCGATCTCTGTACTCACGTGACCGGCGGCTTGCCCTCGTTTAAAGGCAGCGGCCAGTTCGTCACACCAGTGGTTAATTTCCCGGTTAATGCGTTGACGAAATCCTTCGTCGATAGGAGACATCTCCTGGCCAAGGTTGTTTACCGGGCAACCGAGGCGAATCATCTCATCCGTCATTTCACTTACCTGAGTGCGTAGCAGTGTGGTGATACTGGTGATAGGGTCTGGAGTATTTAACGCAGGCTCCCATCGATTAGCGCACTCAGGTACGAAAACCTCCTCAAAAACGGCATAACCCAGTGTCAGTTTGCTGGGAAAATGGTGATACAGTGCTCCTTTGGAGAGGCCGCTTTTAGTCAGGATGTCGCCAATACTGGTGGCTTGAAAGCCATTTTCAAGAATTTCTTCTGCGGCTATTTCCAGTAATTTTCGACGGTTGTCTGTTAATCGTGCGGCAGCGTTCATGGTGATTTTCCTTGATGAGATGAGTGGAGACTATCAGACCGACCAGTCGGTTTTCAAGGGGGCAGGTGAAATAATATGATGTTTCTTTGCTGGGCGATTCTATCTATTTGAACTATTTAGGTTTTATTTGATTGCTCTGTTTCACTATCCAGCACAAATGAAAAAACTCCATCGGCTATGTTAGAAAAGGGTAGGGTGAGGTAGCATAGAATGATATACAACAAAATACATCGCCTTAAACAGCAACCCGGCTGGGACTGGCAGCATTTTCAGGATGAGATTGATAGTGTCGATTCTGACGGGATTTCACTTAAGCTACTGCAGAACTACTACCGCAGTCCTCATAAAAAACCCACGCTGCATGTCATGCAAATTATCGAGTTTTTGCATGGTGAATGTTTTCCCAGCCCATTCCCTGAAGAGCTTGACCGTTTAATGCATGTTTATCGTGAATTGAAAATGAGTCGACGTTTTCTCACTAAGGAAAAAGATGCTCAGGATCTTGGGCGTCATGCAGAGCAGATCCTGCCAACGTTAAAAGAGGCGGATAATCTGGGTAAGGCGTGTCTTCACTGGCTGTTAGGCAATATTGAATTTGATCGCATTGCCGCACATGCGGAACGTCATGATAAAGATAACGTTGAAATTTCGAAACAGGCAGCATTGCTGCATTACCAGACTGTTTTAGATCTGTTGACACAGCATAATGGCAGTCACCCGGAAAATGTTGTCAGTGAACAGCATATCTATCGCGCACAGTACAATATGGTCGCCTGTTATCTGAATGCGATACCGGATGATGCTTACTCAAGTCATGATGCGGCTTCGTTGCAATATGTACGTGAATCAGGTTACCTTGAACACTGTCGAGGTGCGATTACAGCAGAACCTTTTCAGTGGAGCATAGCGCGTAATGGTTTGCGTTTTAGTTCGTTATTGGAAGATAAAAATGAGGTGAAGTGTTTTTTTAGTCTGCTAATAGCAATACACCCCAGGTTTGTTGATCTGAGCTACGAGCCTTACAATCAACTTGCAGTGTCAGTGATGGAAGATTATCAATGGGCGATAAAAAACGTGTTAACGCCAGCTTATCTTACGCAGCAAAAGAAGGTACTTAAAGCGTAGGCGCGAGATGATCAGGCAGCCTAACTAATTCCCGTTTTAGCTCGTTTTAGTCTGTTTTGATCGGTGTGCTCAAAGCGTTTGCCATAAATATCGAGTATTGTGGTTTCGTTGTAGCTAATGCTGTCGCCGTTCAAGGTTATCTGGTGATGAAATTCATCGGTTCTTGCGTTGTCTCTCATAAAGGGCGATTGTGTGATCTGCCAGTCAGGATCATCGCGCTTTGCTGTAACAGAAAGCACCACGTTGTCGCTGTTATCCGGGCCGTGATAGTGACCACCCGCAATCAGCGTGACGGCACGTGGGATGGTTAGTGAGTGCATCACCACTTTAGTTTCAGCATCCCACATCCAGTAGCCGCATTCGTCATGAAACACCTGCTTATTCGAGTGTCGGCTCACTTGCTGGCGATAAAAGAGTACTGCTAGCTGTTGCTGCTCGGCATTGGTGACATCGCCAGCTGCTTCAAAGGTGATGGTTTCGTAGTAGGGGTTGCGTTCTATGCCATCTGACTCCGGCGCAACATCCATTCCTTTATCGCCATGCCAGCTACCAATCAGCCCGGTGAGTGGGCCATAGTCGATCGTCGCCTGGGTATTCATGCCTCACGCTCCTTATGTTGATAGCCAAAGCTTGAGCATAACAGGATTAAAGACGTGGTCGTAGCTGCATCTTAGCGGAAAATAGTCTGCTTTCCCTGCGTCAGTGGTGTAAAATCTCACTGGTTTTTATAACGCTGGATTGAATGTCATGGTTGGTCAAACAGAAATACCGCATCGCTCAGCATCAGCTGCTACTTGCTGGAAGCTGTTATTTACCTGCTGGTTGATTGCGATGCTGGCGACGCTTGGAAGTCTTTTTTTTAGTGAAA
>QIJH01000090.1 GCA_003232725.1 Chromatiaceae bacterium
TTCATCGAATCACTGCGCAGGTTTTTCTGGTCCATACTAATAAACCATTGAGGAGTCGCACGAAAGATAATCGGTGTCTTATGACGCCAGCAATGAGGGTAACTATGCTGCAGCGCTTGCTCATGCAGCAACGCCCCCTTCGCCTTGAGCACTTCAATCACCTGATCATTCGCCTTAAAGACATGCTGGCCAGCAAACAATGGGGTGTTTGGCAAAAAAACACCATTACCATCAACCGGATCCTACAACATAATCGTCCTGACCATGCCCAGGTGCAGTATGCACCGCACCAGTACCAGCCTCACTAGTCACATGGTCAGCAAGGATCAGCGGCACTTCCCGTTCATAAAAAGGGTGTTGTAACTTCAAACCTTCGAGACGTTCGCCAATGCAGGTTGCAATCACTCGATAGTCATCGATACCACAGCGCGCCATGATTTCTTTCAACAACACTTCTGCGACAATCAGTCTTTCAGAACCATGTTCACCCGTACACTGTACCAATACATAATCGAAACCCGGGTTTACCGAGACGGCCTGATTCGCAGGCAACGTCCATGGTGTGGTGGTCCAGATAACGATTGAAATTTTACCGTCACCGACGGCACCATCAACATGTTCACTGCGCTGCAATAGCACTTCATCATCAAGCACTTCAAAACGCACATCGATCGCAGGTGAAACGCGCTCTTCATACTCAACCTCAGCCTCGGCCAATGCAGAGCCACAATCACTACACCAATGAACCGGTTTAAAGCCTTTATGCAAATGGCCAGCTGCAACGATGCGTCCCATTGAGCGAATAATGTTCGCTTCGGTTTTAAAATCCATCGTCAAATAAGGCTTATCCCACTCGGCAAAAATGCCAAGACGTTTAAAATCTTCGCGCTGTTTATCGACCTGTTTTGCAGCGTAGTCACGACACGCTTTACGAAAAGTAGGCGCATCCGCCTTGCCGATTTTCTTTTCCACCATCAATTCAATCGGCAGGCCATGACAATCCCACCCCGGGACATAAGGGGCATCAAACCCTTCCAGGCTTTTAGACTTAATGATAATATCTTTTAAGACTTTATTAACCGCATGGCCAATATGAATATCACCGTTCGCGTACGGCGGGCCATCATGCAAAATAAATTTTTCTTTGCCCGCGCGCGCTTTGCGCAATTTGCCGTAGAGATCCATCGCAACCCACTCTTTCAAAAAGTTTGGTTCACGATTTGCGAGATTCGCCTTCATTGAAAAGGCGGTCTTCGGAAGGTTCAATGTGCTTTTATAATCTGCCATTTTATTGTCGCTAAATTTTCCAAATTTAATGTTATCTGATTTTTCAGTCCGACAGCATTAAGCTGCCTCATCGTCACCGCTACCACTCAACGTATCAAACAGTGCTCGCGCCTGTGCCGCATCCCGTTCAATTTGCGCCTTGAGCTCGGGAAACGAGTCAAAACGTTTTTCATCTCGCAAGCGTTTAATGAATTCCACCTGCACATACTCGCCATAGATCTCGCGATCAAAATCGAACAGGTGCACTTCCAGCTGACAACGCGTGCCATTTACCGTGGGACGATGCCCGATATTGGCAACACCTTTTAAGCGGAATTCTACATCGCCAAACAGTCCAAACATCTCCACTGCGTAAACACCACGCAGTGGCGTGACACGCCGATGCAGGTGAATATTCGCTGTCGGAAAACCGATGGTACGACCGCGTTGATCACCATGCACCACGCGCCCAGAGATACAATACGAACGCCCCAGTAATTGCGCCGCACGGTTCAACTCACCGCCAGCCAGCGCCTCACGCACTCGGGTACTACTTACCCGTGCGCCATCCGTGCTTTTCACCCGCGGCTTGCAACATCACGATATCGCCCTGCCGTCGGTGGCCAAAACGAAAATCATTACCGACCACCAGATAGCTCACATTGAGCCCATTCACCAACAGGCGATCGATAAACGCTTCTGCCGACATCTGCGAGAGCGCCTGATCAAAACCGAGCGACAAGACCCGGTCCACCCCATAACGGCGCAACATCTGCAGTTTTTCACGAAAACGGGTCAGACGCGATGGGCACTCACCAGCAGGCGAGAAAAATTCCTGTGGATATGGCTCAAAGGTAATCACCACCAGCGGCAAGCCCAGCTCATCAGCCTGTTCGGACAACTGCCCCAACACCGCCTGGTGACCAAGATGAACACCATCGAAATTACCAATCGTCGCCACGCAGCCACGATGGCGTGGGCGCAGATTATACAGTCCTCGAATCAGTTCCATGCCGATGTCAGCCAAAGTGTAAATCGTCAGTCAAATAAAAGCAGCGATTATAAAGCACAGCATCGCTTTACCCAAGGGGTGAAATGCCCTTCAACTGCACCCCGTATCACAACGCTATCACCCCGCAATACTGAATGCTGTATGTTCGCTACTTTCCAACCATCTTCAGGTGATGCGGCCGCACTCCCATCGCCCACAGCACGGCAAAATAGAGTGCGCCACCGGCAGCCACCCACATCAACAGCTGCAGCATCCGCTGCCACCACGGCCACATTTCCCACGCTGAAATATCATCCACCCCAAACCACAGCAACAGTGCCATCAAAATACTACCAAGTGAGACTCGCAACATCACCCAACCCCATCCCTGCTGCAGCTGATACACCCCGTCGCGACGCAGGCCGCGGTAAAGCAGCCAGGCATTCAAAAAGGCAGCCACGGAGGTCGCCAACGCAAGTCCAGTATGCGCACCTGCAATATCAAACATCACCATCGGCACCACAAACAGCACATTCAGTCCCATATTCGTCACCAGCGCTATAATTCCGATCTTTACCGGAGTTTTGGTATCCTGCCGCGCGTAGTAGCCAGGAGCCAGTACCTTGACAAAGATAAAGCCGAGTAATCCTAACGAATAGGCCATCAGACTCATCGTGGCCATCGTTACATCCGACGGGCTAAACGCACCGTACTGAAAGAGCGTCGAGAGCATCGGCCCCGCCAGCAGGAATAACCCCACTGTGGCAGGCAGACCAACAATCACTACCAGGCGCAGCGCCCAGTCGAGGGTACGGCTAAACGCCTCGGGCGATGCCTCAGAATAACGACGCGACAGTGCCGGCAGGATTACCGTCGCCACCGCAATGCCAAACACACCGAGCGGAAACTCCACCAGTCGATCCGAATAATAGAGCCAACTGACACTGCCGGTAACTAGAAACGAGGCGATGATCGTGTCGAACAGCAGGTTCACCTGCGCCACCGACGAGCCGAATATCGCGGGAATGATCAACTTGAATATCCGCTTCACCCCTTCGTGAGCACGATCAAAGCGTGGGCGTGGCAACATCTTCATCCGCCACAGGAACGGTAACTGAAAACCGAGCTGCGCCACCCCCGCAAAAAAAACACCCCACGCTAACGCAATGACTGGCTCATCGAGCAACGGCGCAACAAACACTGCCGCGCCAATCAGGCTGAGGTTCAGCAGCACCGGGGTAAAGGCTGGCACCGCAAACTTTCCGTAGGTATTAAGAATACCGCCTGCCAGAGCGGTCAACGAGATAAACAATAGATAAGGAAAGGTGATGCGCAGCAGCTCGGTCGTCAGCTCGTATTTTGGCTGATCATCGATAAACCCCGGTGCAAAGACCATCACCAGCAACGGCGCGGCAATAATACAGATCAGCGTGACGATAAACAGCACACTGGCCAGCCAGATGGCGGTGCTATCGATCAGACTACGCACCTCATCGTGCTCACGCTGCGTCTTGTATTCGGACAACACCGGCACAAAGGCCAGAGAGAACGCGAAATTGGGGATTTTGAAGGCGACAAAAAAAGCATCCGCTCCCATGCCGGCACCAAATAGACGGGCAAAAACAATATCCCTGACCAGGCCAAGGACGCGTGAAATCAACGTCATACTGCCAACGGTAGCTGTCGATTTCAGTAATTTTTTACTCACCTACCCTGCCCCAAGCTCGCTATTTCCTATGAATTTCCTGTAAAATCCAGATCTTA
>QIJH01000101.1 GCA_003232725.1 Chromatiaceae bacterium
TTGGTGTTGTTGCACTTTACCTGCTGTTTATTAAATACCAGCATCTGGCTTCTGTTGATGACAAATACAAACGTAAGTTCCGCAATATTGCGCTGCTGATCCCGTTTGCTTATTTCCTTTACGGATCAATGATTGCGTGGGATTTTGAAATGACAATGGTTCCTGGCTGGCATAGTGCGAACTACGGCGCATATAACTTCGTGAGTGGTTTTCATATGTTCCTGGCATTCTTGGCGGTACTTCTGTACTTCCTGGGTCGCTCTGGCGCGTTGGTGAAAGAGATGCCTATCTACATCTCTAACTTCCTGGCGCAGTTCATGCTGGCGATGACGATTTTGTGGACATACCTCTATTTCACTCAGTACCTGATTATGTGGTACGGCCGTTTGCCATCCAATATGGATCGTTTCGATGCCATGATGCATAACGATCTGTCTGTACTCTGGTGGACATTCCTGGCATGTAAGTTTGTGATTCCGTTCCTCATGCTGGTCATGACGCCGAATCGTCATAACCCAACAACAGTGATGGTGATTGGTTGCTTTATCATGCTCGGTTACTGGTTAGAGCGTTATACCTGGATTTCAGGTTCTGGTGATCCAGCGTTCTATCACATGCCGATGACATCACTGTTTGATATCGTTGTCACTGTGCTTGTGATTGCTGCGGCTTACTTCTCAATGAGGAAGGTACTACTGCATTATGGATTGATCCATAACAAGCAGGGTGCAATCGAAAAGAAAAGCACAGAGCAAAGTGCATAAGTAGTATTCATTGGTGAGTATTTTAAAAGGGGCCTTTATGGCCCCTTTTTTTATATCTCTTTAGCGCACTTGCACCTGAAAGCACTTATGCAGAACACCTTCAGTATAAATTGAGCGGAAAGGCAGAGCATCAGTGCTCATATTACCTTTCCCTTTTATTTGCCAACACTCATACCGCTGGCGTGGTGTTTTAACCAGCCGACGATGCGTTTATTGAGTACTCGTTCTTGTCCCCTGAATGAGTGGTTCGCGCCTGTGAGCTTAAATTTACGATAAGCGATAAACCCGCCCTCTTTACTGAATGCTCCAGTGGCGGTGGCGGAGCGATTGAAGCCAGTGAACGTTCTGTTTTTTGAGGCCTTGAGTCCACCGCGACGGGCAGCGAGGGCGCGTTTCTCTGAATTGTCGATGACGCTGTCGAGGTCGTTGCTGCCGTAGAGATCGAGCATTGGCAGGTTTAACTTCTCTATTGATTTGCTCATATCCATCCACTCTTCACCACTGAGATAGTTTGGCATGCTGATGCCGATGAAGGCAGTAACGCCGCTATTAGGGGTGTTGGCGAGGAATGCTGCCGCCATCGTTGAGCCGAGGCCATGCCCTAGTAACACAACATTGCTATTACCGATGTTGTGAAAATGCTCAATAGCGGCCTTGATACGCACGGTGACACTGTTGATCGTATTCGCATAATCGGAAAGCTGTGCGCCCTTTTCAAAAGAGGGCAGTTGAATCGAGAGTGTTGACCAGCCACTTTTCGGTAGCGATTTGCGCAGGGGTGAGATCACATCGGGCCAGTCGGGATGGCCGCCCATGCCGTGTAGCAAAATCACGCCGCCGCGCAGAGTACCGGTGAAATCATCCTTGTAAAGAGTGATAAACTTTTCATTGATCGCTTGTAACCATTTGATTTCATTTGAGTGTGATGATTTTATCAGCGCTTGCTGCCAGGCAGTTTCCTGCGATTTAGGCGAGTTTGCAGCATGTGTCCATGGTGTTAACAGCAGCGTGAACAGTAACAGTAGCGGGATGAGGTCCGATACTAGGCGCGTCTGGTGGCCATTTGGGCTGCCAGGTTTATGATCGAATGTGGGTGTTAAATGCACCATATCACTGAAATATATCGGTAACATCAAGAAAAACCGCAAGATTATTCTTGCTAGAGAGTGAAAATAGGCGCGTTTTCGGGTAGAGTGTCGGGTTCGTTTTTTGAGCTCAATCCCGTGGAATATATAAAA
>QIJH01000051.1 GCA_003232725.1 Chromatiaceae bacterium
TCGTTTTTTTCCAGACCAGTTCGCCATCGATTGATAGCTGAGTAAACTCAACCTCGCTCAGACCAACGCCTTCGCGCTCCGCATGGCCACCCATCACATAGGCAAACCCGTTTAGTGATGTCACACTGTTGATATAGCGCGTCATGGTGAGTGGGTTAACCTCAGCGCGCCACCGCCCCAGACTACCATCTTTATTGATAGGCGCACTTTCAACCGAATCTAGCAATGTGCCGGCAAAACCACCTAATGCATAAAGCCGTTCATTCGCAACAAACAGTTTCACACAACGACGCGGATATTGCAGCCGATAGCGCTCAGTAATCCACCCCTCAAGTGCACCACTTTCTGAAATCTGCGAACGCTCGACACTGCGCAACAATATTTTACCGTTTTCGCCCTTGCCACCACCGGCCGCATAAATAAAACCATTGTGCTCAACCGCATCAAAAAAACCACGCGCATCATTAAGAATTGCACTGTGCTTCCACGGGGCAAGCGTGCCATCAGGGTTAATCTTGCTATATTCCGTGGTGTTTAAAAAATCATGCCCATTGATACCGCCAATGGCATAGATAACACCATTCACCTGCAATATCGACGCGCCTGCACGCGCGCTGTTCATCTCACTCGCTTGCTGCCAGCCCGGAATCCACACATCCTGCGCCAAGGCCAGTTTGGTGTAACCTGTAAAAAATAGTGCTAGCAATAATAATGTGACACATTGGCGATTCATCAAGCAATCCGTTTTTCATAAACAAAAGACCATATTAACAGGGATCTATCTCAGGCGTGAACCGCGACGCTACTCCATTGCTATGCCTGCCATCTTAACGTCTACCGCACAGCGAAAACCCAGGTCCTCATGTTGCGACTCTGGTTTCAGGTTATATCGATAAGCGCCTCGCTGGAACAATTTCAGCGCGTAATGGCCATCACCACCCCAGGCTGCGCCTTTTACCACTTTAAATATTTCGCCAAAATCCTTACTTGCATAATCTGATCCTTCATATGCCTGATACCAGTCCGCGGTCCACTCTGACACATTACCGCTCATATCCAGTACACCATATGGTGAGACGTCCCCTTGATAAGAGCCGACCGGTGCCACCCCATCATCCCATAGCTCTTCGCCGGTATTGCTCTGACCATATGCCCACTGATGACCCCATGCAAACTCTAGCCCCTTATCGCCTCGAATTGATTTTTCCCACTCGGCCTCTGTCGGTAACCGCTTCCCTTTCCAGTCACAATAGGCCTTTGCATCATGCCAACTGACATAGACCACCGGTAGCCAATCCATGTATGCAAAACGCTTATCGATCACGGCTAACAATTCAAGCCTCGTCATCTCACGTGTATCGATATCAAGCCGCATCACCTTCACCACCAATCGTCGTATTTTTTCAACGGGGATCTCCTCGACCTTATGCCTGCGCAGACTCAGCAGATAACCATTATTGACCCAATACTGTGGTGGCGCATATTTTTTCTGTACCACAAACGCCTTAAACTGGCCATTGGTCACTTCATGCTCATCGATATAGAAACCATCCAAATACTGGCTATGCTCAGGGTGCTCATCCAGATACCACGGCTTGGCATTGCCATATTCACCTGAACTATTATTGTCTATCTTATTACTGCCCATAATAAATTCACTCGCGGGTATTAGTTTCATCTCCTGATCTGCACTCGCTGCCACGCTCTCCTGTGCAAACCCAGCTGACGGCACCACCAGCAAACCAATACTGATGCTTAACCCTAATATAAGATTAGATTTCATCACCCCCCTCCTCTGAATCTTTCGCACAACGAAAACCAAAACTTTTATTGCGTGTGGTGCGTAAAAAAAATGACCTATTAAATGCAGGCGCAGATGCACCACATTTATAAAAACTACAATTCCACCAGGAGCCACCCTTTAACGTTTTATAAGTCTGACCGTAATTTTCTGTCGGCTTTTGATTGCCCGGATAGGCTTCGT
>QIJH01000233.1 GCA_003232725.1 Chromatiaceae bacterium
TGAATATCAATAAAGCTTCAAACGTCTTCTCGATAGTCACTCGATCTTTTTCATTATTGTATTCATCAACGATTTCTTCAAAGCGTTTCTGAAAATCGGTCCTGGTTGGATTTTGAGAAAGAAGTTTTGCTAATTTCGCAGAGATAGCATCGCGAAGATTTACTACAGTCGTTTTCTTTTTAGGTGATCGAGCAAACTCCTGCCGCAGACGATCAAAGTCTATCTGACTAATATCGTAAACCTTGCCCTCTTCTACACTACCGGTTTTAACCACGACAGATTCGTCTACTATTTTGTGCAACTCCATAATGATCTGGCTAATATCTGCCTTCTCACGATCATTCTGCAAGGATTTATAGATAATATTGATAGCATCTTTATCCAGCCGGAAATCATTGATACCAGGACGGATATTAATGCAGGCTTTAAACTTCTTGAAGACTTCTCTCGCCATCACCTCAAATTGTTTGCGGGTCTGATCATTTTCATTGATTGATTCTTTCGCCTGGATAATTGCCGCATTGCGTGGAAAGCCCTCATTTTCTGTAATAGCCGTCATACGATCCTGTAAAAATATTTTTACCAGATCAATGGCTTCAGCCAGTTCGGCTAATAATTCTTCATTAGGTCGGGTTGGGTCTTGTACCCCATCACCACCACGCCCGCCATCGCCTGCACCACCAAAATCTGCAAGTGCTTTTCGCAGGTTTTTCAAGATGCCGCAATAGTCCACTATTAAGCCGTTGTTTTTTCCTTCTGATACACGGTTAGCACGAGCGATAGCCTGCATCAGCGTATGTGCTTTTAGTGGCTTATCAAGATACAAGGTGGCAAGTGTGGGTACATCAAACCCTGTTAGCCACATAGCGCAAACGATGGCGACTCGAAATGGGTGATCGTCTTTTTTGAAAGCCTCTTCCAGAGCTATGCGCTTACCCGCATCATCTTTAAAGCCATCTTTTATCAGTTTACGATGCGGTGTAATGTCCAGGCCCCATTTACGGAATTTATCTACTTCACCCTGCTCTTCACTGACCACCACTGCAATTTTAGTGTCATTCATCCAGCGAACCTGGCGTTCACGAAAGATCATTTCCAGCTCATCAACACGCTCCTTCGTTAATCGCTTACTAAGCTCTAATTGTCGCGCTTGCCAGTATTGGGTAATCAGGTCGTACATACGCACGCAGGTGACCTTGTCGATACACACAAACATAGCCTTGCCACTTTCCCAGCCTTCACTGTAGTGCTCTACAAAATCCTTCGCTATTTTCTCCAGCCGACTGCTGGCGGTTATGATGTGATAATCCCGTTTCAGCTCACGCTCCAGGCGTTGCTGTACGTCGATATCGTCGATTTCCATTTCTTCCAACTTTTCAGCAATCTTTTCATTCAGACCTTTCGGGTCGGCCACTGAATATTCATCACCGCTATCATCGGTGAAAATCAGTTTTTCACCACGGGCATCGTAATACAGCGGTACAGTGGCGTTATCTTCAACGGCGCGCTGGAAATCGTATGTGGAAATGTATTCACCAAAAACCTTACGGGTAATTTCATCGTCTTTTAACAACGGCGTACCGGTAAAGCCAATAAAACTGGCATTGGGTAGCGCATTGCGCATGTTGAGGGATAATGTGCCGTATTGGGTGCGGTGCGCCTCATCGGTAATGACGATAATGTCATCACGCTCGGAGCCGGTCATGTCCTTGTCATTGAATTTCTGTATCAATGAAAACACGAAGGCTTTGTGCTGACCTAATAGCTCATCAAGGTGTTTACCGCTTTTGGCGCGGCAAGGGTCACGGTCATTATCCACCAATCCACAGCCGGCAAAGGTTTTGTATATCTGGGTATCCAGATCATCGCGGTCGGTTAACACCATAAAGGTGTAATTTCCGCCCAGTTTGCGGTGCACTTTTTTGGCGAAGAAGACAATAGAATAGGATTTACCCGAACCCTGGGTATGCCAAAACACACCGAGTTTACCGGCCAGCTCCTGTCGGTTTTTGACCGCTTCAATGGCACGGTTCACGCCCAGCAGTTGATGATTACGGGCAAGAATTTTTATTCGTTGGCCGCTGGAATCATCAAACACAATGTAGTTCTCAAACAGATCCAGCAGATTGGCTTTGGCGCAGACGCCTTTTAACAGGGTCTCCATGTTCACTACGCCCGATTCTTCTTCGTGCAGACGCTTCCAATCGTTAAAATGTTCGTATTTGGAAGATAGCGAGCCGATTTTAGCTTCTACCCCATTACCCAGAATCACCAAAGCATTGTGATAAAACAGATGTGGCACTGTGTCTTTATAGTCGCTGAAGTTTTGCTCATAGGCGGCCTTCACATCTTTATGCAGATTTTTCACCTCCATAAATATTAACGGAATGCCATTAACAAACCCCACCAGGTCGGCAC
>QIJH01000123.1 GCA_003232725.1 Chromatiaceae bacterium
GAACTATCAATCAGTTTGCCTTCGTCATCTTTGAGGGTGTAGTCCAATGTTATGACTTTTTGATCTGCAATTTGCACGTAGAACTCCTTAAATATGAAATACAAAATTTTGCGGTGAAAACATCGCTGCACCACTTTATCGCCCAGCATTATAAACGTAAATACTGGTTTCCATTATGTTTCTATTGCTCACGTCGATATCAAAGACACAAAATCACATGACCCACCCTTTAATCAATACAACAAACCTGGATAATAATTTGTTTTAATTGATCTTTTTTAAATAACCCTTTTTTTTAAATAAAATTATTTACAAGACATCTTTATTGATTATAGAATGCCATCTTAAATACATCTTATGAACCATAACGGAGGATTCAAAATATGTTCAGCGCAATCGCAAGATTTTTCTCAGGTGGGTCACCAGAACCAGCACAAGCAGACGCGGCTGTTAATGCCGCAGTCGATCTCTTTTATCGCAAGGTACTGGCTGATGATCGCATCAACCAGTTTTTCGACGGCGTTGACATGGATAAGCAATCTGCCAAACAGAAAGCCTTTCTGACCATGGCGTTTGGCGGCCCAGGCAACTACACCGGTGAAGACATGCGCAAGGGCCATGCTCATTTAGTCGCGAAAGGACTCGATAACAGCCATTTTGATGCGGTAATGGAAAACCTCGGTGCTACCCTGACTGAACTGGGTGTGCCTAATGAACTCATCGGCGAAGCCGCTGCCATTGCGGAAAGCACCCGCACAGATGTACTAAGTGGTTTTACTGCTGAAGAGAAAGCAGCACAGGGCAGGCAGGCATCACTATATAAACGTATTGGTGGTGATGGCGCCGTTAATGCAGCCGTTGATATATTTTACCGCAAGGTATTGGCCGATGAGCGCATCAGCCAATTCTTTGAAGGTGTTGATATGGACAACCAGGCAGCCAAACAGAAAGCTTTTCTAACCATGGCATTTGGAGGTCCAAACAATTATAGCGGTACAGACATGCGTAAAGGCCATGCCCATCTGGTTAAAAATGGCCTTAATGATAGCCACTTTGATGCGGTGATGGAAAACCTCGGCGCAACGCTGACCGAGCTTAAAGTACCAGCCGATATCATCAGTGAAGCGGCTGCGATTGCAGAGAGCACTCGTCGTGACGTTTTAGGAAAATAAGACAGGGTTCATTGAGTCTATTTCTCCTCATTAGCCTGGCAGGATCCCGCATCTTGCCGGGCTTTTTTGCGCTCGATTTCCAGGCACGTGGCTGCCATGATAGATTGACGCGACAAAAGTGCATCTAGCCACTTATAATGGATCGTTCATGATAACTGGCCAACGGGTAATCAACCTCAGCCATCAATCCCAGGAACCAACTGAGTGAGCGGTGCAGTGAACACAAGCAGAACCCAACAACATGATGTTCTGATCATAGGCAGTGGTGCCGCCGGCATTAGCATGGCACTGACCCTCGCCGACAGCACTAAAGTGGCATTAGTCGCGAAAGAAACCCTGACCGAAACAGCGACATTTTATGCGCAGGGCGGTATTTCGGCGGTACTTGATAAAACCGATTCACTGGAATCACATACCGAAGATACCCTTAACGCAGGCGCGGGGTTATGCGATGAAGCAGTGGTGCGCCATGTGGTTAAGCATGGCCCACAAAGCATTCAGTGGCTGATTGACCGTGGTGTCAGCTTTACCAAAGAGCAGGACAGCAAAGAGAGTGCCGACTACCATCTCACCCAGGAGGGCGGCCACAGCCACCGACGCGTGATACATGCCGCTGATGCCACCGGGCGAGAGATGGAAACAACGCTGGCAGAACAGGCGCGAGCACATCCCAACATCGAGATATTCGAGCGCCATATCGCAATCGATCTGATTACGGGCAGTAAGCTTGGCTGGCGCGACAACCGCTGTCATGGTGCCTACATTCTTGATCGCGATAACGATCAAGTGGTCGCCTTCTCAGCGCACGCGGTGGTACTTGCCACTGGTGGCGCGGGAAAAGCCTACCTCTACACCAGCAATCCCGACGTCGCCTCTGGTGATGGCATTGCGATGGCGTGGCGTGCAGGCTGTCGTATCGCCAATATGGAATTTATTCAGTTCCATCCTACTTGCCTGTTTCATCCAGAAGCAAAATCATTTTTGGTGACCGAAGCCCTGCGCGGCGAAGGTGCTAAATTAAGCCTGCCCGATGGCAGCAGCTTTATGGAACAGTTTGATGAACGTGCCGAACTCGCACCGCGTGATATCGTCGCAC
>QIJH01000049.1 GCA_003232725.1 Chromatiaceae bacterium
CTGGATGACTGGCGCTATCAGTACAGCAATGCGTCTGATAAAAAATCGTGTGTTGTGGTTATCGGGACGGCCACAAATCAGGAAATCCAGAGAAACACCGGTTATTCTAAAGTGGAATGGTGCGTGGACAAAGCACGCCAAGTCGTATTACACGCCGATTACTACGATACGAATGGCGATCTTTTGAAACGTCTTGCCGCAGTTGAAATTAAACTAATCGACGGTGTTCATTTCATGACGCATGCCCGAATGACAGATGCCCGTAACAAGCATCAGAGCGATATGGAATTCTCCAGTCTGGAAGTCAACCAGGGTATCGACGATGCCATTTTTACTGAAAGATTTTTACGCAAGTGGCGGCGCTAATCCACCGTACAAGCATCGCTACCGTTATTTTTCTAAGTGTCCTGTTCACGGGCGCCGCATCGGCAAATGTTGATAAGCGCATTGATGTCAACGGTTACCTCAAGGGCTATGTTCACCAACAAAGCGGCTCGCCACGTCAAGGCGATCGTTTCGGGTCACGTTTAAAGTTATCGACCCAGGGAGAAATAAGCAAAAACGCAAGTTACTTTGTCGCCGCAAAATTTGAATTGCAGCGCCAGTATGGTAACGAGGCTTGGGAGACACAAACCGATAGTGATTCAGATGAATTATATATCGACCTCTCTACTGATTGGGATCTGCGCCTGGGGCAACAATATATCTTTTGGGGGCGTACCACCTGGGTGAACCCTACCGACCGGTTTACCGCCTGGGACTATGCACGTATGTCCGGGGAAACCGAGGACTACCGAATCGCGCCCGTTGCATTACGTGCGCAACGTTATTTCAGTAACGAGCGTACCTTGGACATGGTGTGGCTGCCCGTTTTCCGTCCCAGCAAACTGGGTGCCAATGCACCGCAGCAAATTAACGGGCTACCCGTCGAAGAACAAGCCCGCGCGCGACCGGATCGAAAGTTGAAAAACGGAGAATTCGGGCTGCAATTTTCCCAATCGATCTCTTCCCGAGCACTCGACTGGTCACTGTCGGCGTATCGGGGATTCAACAAGCGACCCACATTCCGGTTAACCCCCGTATTCGGCTCACTGACAACCTCACCCGTTAAAATCAACTGGCTCCCTGTTTACGAACACGTCACAATGATGGGGGCTGACATGGCCAGGGCGTTCGGGGCTTTTGTGTTGAAAGGAGAAATCGCATTCACTCATGGCGAAGACGCTAACGGGGATGATCCGCTGAGTCGTAATAACAGAATAGAAACGGTTCTGGGCCTCAATCATGCCTACTCACATAATCTTGATCTGGGTGTGCAAATCATTGCGCGTCATTTACAAAACTACAATAAAGCGCGCGAAACAGCGGCACTGACCATGATGCGTGGATCACCTCCCAAATTTGTAGCGAGCAAAACCGCCGTTGAGACTTCCCTTTCGATCAATTACAAATTGACACCTGCAATGGGTGGGCAATTAATTGCTATTTATAACACCACTTACGAAGATTATTTTGCGTTAGGTGTTGCCTGGTGGGAAGTTGCCGAAGCCTTAAAACTCTACATCGGAAGCATCTCTTTTGGCGGTGAACAAGCAGGTACTCCCTTCGCACGACAAAAAGATCACTCACGGTTGTTTGTGGAAATGAAATACAGTTTTTGACATAGAGCGCAAAAAGAGATGGGGCATTACGGCTTGAGCATAGAACGTCTTGTTGGATGCCATTTGCTGCTTATAGGCTTTGGGCACTTCAGGAGAAATGGTGAAGCAACGATTCCACAATCTTGAATGGTGGGCGCAGAGGTTTCTCAAGTAGGCAATGACGTGTAACCAGGAGTGCATCGTCTGCGGTGATAGCGGGTAAGGTTCGCAAATGGTTTTTTTGTCATGGAATTTTTTCAGATTCGAGTAGATAGTAGACCATGTGCCGATGGATAATACTTCTGCAATCATCCAGCTCGGCGGCAACGCTGGTGTGGGGTAGGTACTGAAATAGTATTGGATGAAAGTCTCGCGATTTTTGTGCTGGAGTGTACCTGACTTGGCGGTGTGTTTGGTTTGCGCTTTGATCTCATTGATTAGTTTTTCATGTGCATAGCCCGGTCGAAATAGATCCTTAGCCAAGTACCAGTGCGCACCATATCGTTCCGACATCGTATTCGATATCGCCGTTCGGATGGCCACCTCAATCAGTAGTGTAGCAAATATCTGAACAGACACCTGTCATAAATAGGCATGGTTTATAGATAAGTACTAACCTGCCTCATAGCCTGATTAGGGTTCAATTTTTTATCTTCTTAACTCCTTAGTCCCCCCAATAATTTTCAAAACCAATAACTAATTCTTCATTGTTTTAAGCACCACTCAAAGCCAGTATATCCCCACGCCGCAGTGGTGTTGGATGGTCATTATGCGAAGTACAATGCTCTTAACTTTCTTGTTTTATGTGGCAATCAATAACGCTTTTGCAGAGTCGTGTTGGCAC
>QIJH01000077.1 GCA_003232725.1 Chromatiaceae bacterium
GGTTCAATGGGACAATTTGAAAAAGAGATCGCAAAACGATTTTTCACGCTGCTATATCTTTTTCTCGGCCGTGCATATGAACGTATCGAAGTGGTTTTTATTCGTCACCACACCATCGCCAAAGAGGTCGATGAAGAAGAATTTTTCTATTCTCGTGAGACCGGCGGCACGGTGGTTTCCAGCGCATTAAAGATGATGCGCGATATTATTCATGACCGTTACCCCAGTAGTGACTGGAACATCTATGCGGCACAGGCTTCCGATGGGGATAACTGGTCCGATGATTCAAATGTTTGTCATGACCTGTTACTTAAGTCGATCATGCCTTACCTGCAATACTATGCTTACGTTGAAGTCACACCGGATGGCTCGACTGGTGATCTTTGGGATCAATACCAGAAAGTGACAGATCATTATGAAAATTTTGTGGCTCAGACCATTGGGGATAACGCTGATATCTATCCCGTATTCCGTAAACTATTTGAGAAACAGTGGAGATGAGCAGCTATATCTCAGAAGGATCAGAGTGGAATTTTGAACTGCTTGAACGGTATGACCGGGAGATCGCGCGTGTCGCTGCCAATTTTGGTCTGGAAACCTATCCCAACCAGATTGAGGTGATCACTGCTGAACAGATGATGGATGCCTACTCTACAGTGGGTATGCCGGTTGGCTATCACCATTG
Organism: Chromatiaceae bacterium; assembly: GCA_003232725.1. Taxonomy (GTDB): domain Bacteria; phylum Pseudomonadota; class Gammaproteobacteria; order SZUA-140; family SZUA-140; genus SZUA-76. Next base: position 686 of record QIJH01000077.1, read on the forward strand.
GTCATTTGGGAAACAATTTCTTGGTGTTGAACAACGTTATCGGCGAGGGCGGATGGGGCTTGCGTATGAAATTGTCATCAACTCCAATCCATGTATCGCATATTTAATGGAAGAAAACACCATGAATTGCGCATGCTTCCTATGGGCATAACTCTTTTTTCAAAAACAACTACCTCTTCCAGACATGGACGAATGCAGATTCTATCGTTGATTATCTGCTCTTTGCGCGCAATTACATCCAGAAATGCGAACAACGTTATGGTGAAGAGACGGTCGAACTTCTGCTTGATTCATGCCATGCATTAATGAATTACGGCGTTGACCGTTATAAAAGGCCTCAGCGCTCAACACTGGTAGATGAAGAGCGCCGGCAGGTAGAACGAGAGGATTATCTGCAATCTCAGGTCAATGACCTATGGCGCACCCTGCCTGTCAACCCCGACAAAGAAGAGCAACAAAATGAGCCACTCAACTGGCCCTCGGAACCACAGGAAAATATTCTCTATTTTGTCGAGAAAAATGCCCCGTTACTCGAAAACTGGCAGCGTGAAATTATCCGCATCGTGCGCAAAATTGCGCAGTATTTTTATCCGCAACGGCAAACCCAGGTGATGAATGAAGGCTGGGCAACCTTTTGGCACTACACCATTTTGAATCAACTCTATGATGAAAAACTGGTCACCGATGGCTTTATGATTGAGTTTCTGCAAGCCCACACCAATGTTGTCTATCAACCATCTTTCGACAGTCCCCACTATTCCGGCATCAACCCGTATACACTTGGTTTTAATATGATGCAGGATATTCGCCGTATCTGTGAATCAGCGACAGATGAAGATCGCCAGTGGTTTCCTGAGATAGCGGGCAGTGAGTGGCAAAAGACACTCGACTTTGCGATGCGAAATTTTAAAGATGAGAGTTTCATCATGCAGTATTTGTCACCGCATTTAATTCGAGAATTGAAGCTGTTTTCGATCCTGGATGACGATAAAGAGAGCATGCTCAACGTATCGGCTATTCATGATGAAGCCGGATATCGCTATATCCGAGCGGCATTAGCAGAGCAATATAACCTGGGTTCTCGCGAACCAAACCTGCAGGTTCATCGTGTAGACCTGAGAGGTGATCGTTCGCTAACGCTTCGTTATGCACCACACAATCGACGCCCTCTAAATGACGACACTGATGAAGTAATCAAACATCTATCACGTTTATGGGGCTTTACCGTTCGCATTGAAGCACCAGATGAAGAAGGTAATATTCAACAAACACATGAATGTGTGGTTGGGGCCGAGAGAACGAAGTGATGCGATGTTGTAGCAAAACGCAACATACGCAGGGAGGTTGGGTTGGGGAAAAGGAATCAATTATGGATCAGTGGAGGCTGTAAATAACCCTGTGTGACTGCTCGTTTCAAATATGAGGTGCTAGCTGCTCTTTAAACTCAGCCATAAAGTGATTCATAGTTTCTTTCCAGTTTCTAGTGGGCATGGGGTACCCAGAGCACTTAGTGGGGCAGGCTCTCTATTTCTTGGATGCCGCTTTGCATGGCTATTATTCGCCAAAGATTCCCATGTTTCTTTCATTAACAATCGCGTTGAACGAGATGTGAGGATGTCTAAAGTTAAACAGAAGGTTTTGGACTGCTTGCGCGCTGTCGAGTACGCTTATGCCTGCTGCCGTATATTGAGCTATCGACAAACAATGGCAAATCGAAAGATACAACCTGCTTATCGCAATTCAAATGGCTTTTGCAGAAAGTGATGGGTGAGTAGTGACTATTTAAGTTTATTTTGATTTTCTCTTGCTGATGAATGGGTGCTCTGGTAGTATTCACCTCGTCGTAAATGCAGGTGCGGGGTGGAGCAGTTTGGTAGCTCGTCGGGCTCATAACCCGAAGGTCGTAGGTTCAAGCTACCAACACTATCTACTTTATTAAGTGTCTACTATGGGAGCTTCGGGCTTGTTATCACTTGCAGATAACAGACAGAGTCCTTTTAGTTCTCCCACATCCCTCTTTTCCTGAGCAATACTCAATATTCCGACCAGATCGCCATAAAGGTCGATTTTCAGGCCGTCAGCATCCTTTTTGGGGCTAAGCACGATTTTCTCGATCAGGGTGCGCACATGCTCTCTGGCTTCACCGTCCTCTCGCTCGCTCAGGGCATGACATAGCGCTTTCACGCTGGCGCGATAGCGGCCAGCCATCGCGGGATGGATGAAGGGGCGTGGCTCCGTGCCAGCCGCTGCCAGCTTCGCCTCAAGCTCCTGAGCGCGCTCGGAGATAGCTTCCAGCTCATCCTTGATCATATCCGCAGGTACGCCGTCCTTGATGGCCTGAATGATATTGGCCTTTTCGCGTGTGACCTTGGCCTTTTCGCGTCTGTAACGCTTCACATCGCTGTTTTGCGCCGATATGAGCGTATTCATATGCTTGGTGTATTCCTTGCAAAAAATATCCACCAAATCATCGCGCATCAAATGGGTGCGCAGGGCGTCCAGAACAAAGCCTTCCAGTGTCTCGCGCTTGATGGCCTTGCGGTTGGCACAGACTGACAGCCCCTTGTTCTTGGAGGGGTGGCATTCATCTTGGCATAGCCACCGCCACAACAGCCGCATTTGAGCAGGCCGGAAAGCAGATATTGGGGGCGGTTGGTACGCCAGAGGGCAGGCTTGGCCTTATCCAGTGTTTTCTGCCTCGCTTTGGCAGCGTTCCAGAGGTTATCGGACAGAATCCGAAGCTCTGGTATCTCTTTCCTGATCCACTCGGATTCAGGGTTTTGACGCGAAATGTCAACAACACCTGAAAACTGAGCCACTCCACCAGGTGAAAAGTGAGCCAGTGCTATTTAATTAGGGCACCGGTATCGCCCATTAATCCGGCCTGAATTTTCTCTTTCAGACGATAACTTTCCCCTTTAATCTGAACCACGTGTGAGTGATGCAATATGCGATCAAGCATCGCAGATGTCAGTGCGGT
>QIJH01000221.1 GCA_003232725.1 Chromatiaceae bacterium
GGCACTGCATCATAACCTTCAAAAACAGCAATCCATGTCACCACCACACCAAACACAATGCTTTTGATCACGCCATTCATAATGTCTTCATGAAAATCGACACTACTGCGCATCTGAGACCAGAAGGCGCCCTCATCAACGCCAAGCAACACCACCCCGGCAAGGTAGCCACCCATCACGCCCAATGCGCTAAAGATCGCAGCTAGTAGCGGCATCGACAAGACACCAGCGAAAAAACGCGGTGCAATGATTCTTTTTATGGGATCAACCGCCATCATCTCCATCCCGGCGAGCTGCTCGGTGGCTTTCATTAAACCGATTTCAGCAGTCAATGCCGAACCGGCACGCCCCGCAAACAACAATGCAGCCACCACTGGCCCAAGTTCTCGCACCAGTGAAAGTGCCACCATCACACCGAGCGAATCCTCAGCACCAAAATCAACCAGGGTATAATACCCTTGCAGGCCCAGCACCATGCCAACAAACAGCCCCGCCACCACGATGATCACCAGCGACAACACGCCAACCGAAAAAACCTGCTGAATCAGCAACCGCAGGCGAAAAACGAGCCCCGGCACACCACACAGCACCGCCCACAAAAAAATATTCGCGCGTCCCAAGCGTTGAAAAAATGCTAGCGTGCGACTCCCTAGCTGCTGAAACATTGTCATCGAGATTCCTCTCGTGACAGCAATTCTTCAGCATAATCACCCGCAGGATAATGAAACGGCACCGGCCCATCTGGCAGCCCTTTCATAAACTGGCGTACCCATTCGGACTCAGAGTGCTGCAGCTCATGCGGTGTTCCCTGTCCCACCACCTTGCCCTGCGACAGTACATATATGTAGTCCGCAATCGCTGAGGTCTCGGCAACATCGTGCGACACGATAATACTGGTCAACCCCAGCACTTCGTTCAAATTGCGAATCAATTTAACCAATACACCCATTGAAATTGGATCCTGCCCGGTAAAGGGTTCATCATACATAATCATCATCGGGTCAAGGGCAATCGCACGTGCCAATGCCACTCGGCGCGCCATGCCACCCGACAGTTCACTAGGCATTAGTCGTTGAGCACCGCGTAACCCGACAGCCTCCAGCTTCATCAGCACCAGATCTCGCACCATCGTCTCTGGCAGACCGGAATGCTCTCGCAGTGGAAAGGCAACATTGTCGAACACCGATAGATCGGTAAGCAGCGCGCCGCTCTGAAAAAGCATGCCCATGCGTTTACGCAGTTCGAATAATGCTCGCCGAGAGAGACCGGGCACATTTTGGCCGTCAACAGAGATAGCACCTGCAGTGGGGCGAATTTGACCGCCGATCAAACGCAGCAATGTCGTTTTTCCGGTACCACTCGGCCCCATGATCGCGGTCACTTTACCACGCGCTAGGTCAAGGTCGATATTATCAAAGATAGTGCGCGAGCCAAACTGAAAGGTCAGCCCACGTACTTCGACCAAATTATCTTTTGTATTCGTCATTAGATGATGATCAAATTAGATGTCAAGATTACGTACCCGCAACGGTCATCGCACCAATCAGCAAAGAACCTGACTTGATGTTACCGCGATGATCAATGTCACTGCCGACCGCCTGTAACTGCATAAACATCTCACCAAGATTGCCAGCGATGGTGATCTCATCCACCGGATAGGCGATCACCCCGTTTTCAATCCAAAAGCCTGCCGCACCACGCGAGTAATCACCGGTCACAATATTTACCCCCATTCCCAGCAGTTCTGTCACCAACAGACCCGTGCCCATTTCGCGTAGCAACGCCTGTTGATCCAACTCGCCCGGTTCAATCAACACATTGTGCACGCCGCCTGCATTACCGGTACTT
>QIJH01000174.1 GCA_003232725.1 Chromatiaceae bacterium
CCGTAACCCATCTCACCTCGTCACCAAAGCGCGCTTCAAAGGCCTGCCAGCGATGATCATGCTCAGCCACTGCAACCACCACACCGGCAATCCGAGGATGTGTCACCAGCCGTTCGATGGTGTGTTGCAACAGGGTTTTGCCATGCAGCATGAGATATTGCTTGGGCAGTTCACTGCCCATGCGTTTGCCAACACCCGAGGCAGGAATCACGCCCCAATAGCGTGGCGTGTTATTAAAGAGAGGGGGAAGGTTATTCATCGACAGTTTGAAAAAAAGTTTCACCCGGTTTGATTAAACCGAGTTCGCTGCGGGCACGCTCTTCAATCGCATCAACGCCCTCTTTGAGATCATTTACCTCAGCCTCAAGTGCTCTGTTGCGCTCAGTCAACACACTGTTTTCCTGCACCTGATGATCAACCACCTGTTGCAGCTGCAGGGTATCGACAATGCCACCATCACCACGCCACAATTTGATTTGCAGCAGTACCAGTAGTACAACAAGAATGACGGGGATGATCTTCATGGCTGACATGAGTCTACCAGAGTGCTCAGGCAAACTCATCGCTGTCACCCACCATTGATCAGATCAACCTCGTCAAACGACGCTCGAATCTCTCAATTCCCAAGTTTTTCTATTAAGGAACAGCGATTTCGAACGCGTCACGTCCAGGGAAAATAGCCTTGTCACCGAGCGCTTCTTCAATGCGGATGAGCTGGTTGTATTTGGCAATGCGGTCAGAGCGAGACATTGATCCGGTCTTGATCTGCCCGGCGCCTGTTGCGACCGCAAGATCGGCAATAAAGGCATCTTCTGTTTCACCAGAGCGATGAGATACAACCGCGGTGAAGCCTGCATCGTTTGCCATGTTGATCGCCGCGATGGATTCGGTCAGGGTGCCGATCTGGTTCACTTTAATCAGGATCGAGTTGGCGATGCTTTTGTCGATACCCTCTTTCAGGATTGCGGTGTTGGTCACAAACAGGTCATCACCGACTAGCTGCACGCGGTCACCGATCTTTTGGGTCAGCATGTCCCAACCGTGCCAGTCATCTTCCGCCATGCCATCTTCAATAGAGATGATGGGGAAGCGATCGGCCCAGTCTGCTAAATAATCCACAAATTCTGCAGAGGTCAGTTTTTTGTTTTCGGAATCCAGGCAGTAGAGGCCATCTTTATAAAATTCGCTGCTGGCAGGATCCAGCGCGATGAAGATGTCTTTACCGGCGGTGTAACCCGCGGCCGTGATCGCTTCTAAAATCACTTCAATCGCAGATTCATTAGAAGGCAGATCCGGTGCAAAACCACCTTCATCACCTACCGCCGTATTTAAACCTTTATCTGCCAGTACTTTTCTCAGGGCATGAAAGGTTTCAGCAGTGCCTGTGAAAAGCTGCTGGCACCAACTGGCATAATCATAAATTCTTGCATGTCGACGCTGTTGTCCGCATGTGCGCCACCATTGATGACATTCATCATCGGCACCGGCATACGAAATTTAGCGGCGTCGCCGAGTGACTCATATAGCGAAACACCCTTCTCCTGTGCGGCTGCGCGCGCAACCGCTAGCGAAACAGCCAGCAGTGCATTGGCGCCAAGCCGGCCTTTATTATGCGTGCCATCAAGATCAATCATGGTTTGATCCAGTGCCGCCTGGTTGAGGCCATCTTGCCCGATCACTGCCTTGGCCAACTCGCCATTGATATTGGCAACGGCCTTTAATACACCCTTGCCGCCAAAACGCGAGGCGTCGCCATCACGCAGTTCAACCGCTTCACGTGCACCGGTAGAGGCACCTGATGGCACCGCCTCAACAGTTGGGTTGCCTCGTGAATCGATAATTTCGCGTCCACGCACTTCAGTAATCTTCGACATTATTTCTCTTTTCCTATTCCTATAACTTACCGTTTATTTTTAATTGTGATTGCTAACAAACATCGAACCAATACAGCTGTATTCAACCGATTTTACTAACGCTCTTTTCGATCACGTGCAGCCTGTACAAAACCACTAAAGAGTGGATGGCCATCACGCGGGTTCGAGGTAAATTCCGGGTGAAATTGCGATGCAATGAACCACGGATGGTCAGGCAGCTCAATCATCTCCACCAGGTCACCAGCAACTGATCTACCCGATACAATCATGCCCGCCTGCACCAGTTTATCAAGCAACCCCGCATTAACTTCATAACGATGGCGATGACGCTCTGAGATCACTTCCTTACGATAGATCGCGCGCACCTTAGTACCTTCGACCAGACGACATTCCTGTGCGCCAAGGCGCATCGTGCCGCCAAGATGTGAAGACTCATCACGTTTTTCGACAGTACCATCGCTCGTCACCCACTCGGTTACCAGTGCAATCACCGGGTAAGGGGTACTGCTATCAAATTCAGTACTGTGTGCGCCCTCCATGCCTGCCACATGACGGGCAAATTCAGCCACCGCCACTTGCATGCCAAGGCAGATGCCAAAATAAGGCACCTTGTTTTCACGCGCAAAACGCGCTGTTTCAATCTTGCCTTCGACACCGCGCTCACCAAAACCGCCCGGTACCAGAATCGCATCAACGGCTTCAAGGCAACCAGTGCCTTTCTTTTCGATCTCTTCCGAGTCGATATAGATGATGTTGACCTTAGTGTGGGTCTGTAGTCCGGCGTGGATCAATGATTCTGAGATCGATTTATAAGAGTCGGTCAGGGTCATGTACTTGCCGACCATCGCGACTGTGACAACGGCGGTGGGGCTTTCCAGACGCTGCTTGATCTCCAGCCACTCACTCAGATCTGCCACTGGTGCATCGATGCGCAGTTTCTCAGTGGTGATGGTATCGAGCCCCTGCTCATGCAGTAATAATGGGATCTTGTAGATACTGTCGGAATCAACCGCTGAGATAACCGCTTTGTTATCAACGTTGGTGAATAACGCGATCTTGCGCCGCTCGGCCTCAGGTAATGGACGGTCACTGCGACACAACAGGATGTCTGGCTGAATACCGATCGAACGCAGCTCTTTTACTGAATGCTGAGTCGGTTTCGTTTTGATCTCACCCGCAGATGGAATGTACGGCACCAGAGTTAGATGGATGAAGATGGCATTATCACGCCCAACCTCAATGCCCATCTGACGAATCGCTTCCAGAAACGGGAGTGATTCGATATCACCAACCGTACCGCCAACTTCAACCAGCACCACCTCAGCATCACCACTGCCTGCTTTGATAAAGTGCTGAATTTCGTCAGTGATGTGCGGAATCACTTGCACCGTCGCGCCTAAATAATCACCTCGTCGCTCCTTGGCCAGTACGCTTTCATAAATACGCCCTGCGGTGAAGTTGTTATGCTTCAGCATCGTGGTACGTACGTAACGCTCGTAATGGCCAAGATCGAGATCGGTTTCCGCGCCATCTTTGGTCACAAAGACCTCGCCATGCTGAAACGGACTCATGGTGCCGGGATCAACATTGATGTAGGGGTCTAATTTGATCAGGGTCACTTTCA
>QIJH01000016.1 GCA_003232725.1 Chromatiaceae bacterium
TCGGCGGGTTTTGAAAGGTAATGTGTCGCACCCAGTTTAATCGCCTCAACGGCGGTGGCGATGCTGGCATAGCCTGTTAAAACAACGATGCGCGTATGGGTATCGAGTGCCTTAAGGCGTTCGACCAGTACTAGCCCGGAAGGTCCTGGCATATTGAGATCAATCACCGCAAATTCGGGCAGGTTTTTTTCCGCCAGCTGAGTAGCAACATCAACATGATTGGCAATCGTGACATCAAAATCACGTTTACCAAGTGCCTTGCTTAATACGTAGCAAAAAGTCTCATCATCATCGACCAGCAGCAGTGATAGCTTGTCGTTGAGTGATTCATGATCCGTGTTCTCATTGCGGGTGTTCATGTATTGACCATTAACAATTTGAGCGGAAGTAGAATTTTCACGCTGGTGCCACCGCCGTCACGGTTATTGATTGAAAGTGTGCCGCCGAGGCGTTCGATCACCGCATGCGCGAGAAAAATCCCCAGCCCCAGCCCCTCTTTTTTAGTGGTGAAAAAGGCGCTGCCAATGGATGCCTGTACTGTTTCATTGAGTCCCTCACCGCGATCGTTGATTTCGAGCTGGAGCTGCTCGTGACTCCATTTGCCAATAATCTCAATCTGTTGTGGCGAGGCGTCGGCGGCATTGTTCAGGATGCTGGTGAGCGCCTGGCTTAGCGCATCGTCGACTACAATTTTTGGTGCGGGCCTGGCACCGGCCCACTGGGGTTGCAGGATGACGGACGGACGCATCAGACGCCACTGTTGCAGCACCTCATTGAGGTAGCTGTCGAGCGTTTGCCGGATGCTACCTTCGGCGCGCGATTGCCCGGCGCGCGCTGAGATTTGCGTCAATGTCTGCTTGCAGCGATCAATCTGTTCGCGCAGCATGCGGGTCTGGTTGGTCATCTCGGGATGTTCCGCGAGATCATTTTGCAGCTCTTTGGTGATCACCGCCATGGTTGCCAGTGGTGTGCTGAGTTCATGGGCGGCACCGGCGGCGAAGGTGCCAAGTGATACCAGATGCTCATCACGCAGTGCCTTTTCGCGCGCATCGGTAATGGTCTGCTCACGTTCACGCAGTGACTCTGCCAGCGCCACCACAAAAAAGACAATCAGACCGACACTGAGTAGAAAGCTAAACCACATGCCAGCGATGTGTTGACCAAAGCTGCCGCTCTGGTGGCTGCTGATGTTGTGCAGCGGGGTGTAGATAAACATCAGCAGTGTGTAACAACCGATGGTAATGCCCGCCATCCCCCATGCGTGAAGACGAGGTGCGGTGGCGGCGACAATCACCAGCGGCAATAGTAGTAGCGAGACAAAGGGGTTGGTAGAACCGCCGGTAAAATAGAGGATGAGAGTGAGTGTAATCACGTCGATCAATAGCTGCAGAAAAAAAGTATTGATCGTAATCGCTGTGCGGTGGCGCAGCTTCAGCCATGAAACGATGTTAATCGCACCATAAATTGAGATCACAATAATCAGCGGTAGCAGCGGAAGATGCATCTGCAGTTTGATTGAGGTAAATGCTACCACCGTCAGGTAACAGAGAATCACAATGTTCCTGAGCATAAAGAGACGCTTCAGGTTCTGTGCAATAGAGGCATCGGAAGTAGAAGCTGACTGTATAAACATCACAAAGCAGGTGGTTAGAGCGGTATTTGCTGCTGGCCATTGTAGCGTGTGGCATTGGGGCTGTCGTGTGGCAAGATGTCGCATGGCAAGCATTGGCTATATATACCCGTAGCGATTAAGATTTAGGTGTCACTGCACACCCTCTTTATTCCATGGCTGCGTTGAAATTCCTCGCAATAGAACAACTTGCTATGAAATAAAGATAACGCATATTGACACCTAAATCCCAAACGCCACGGGTATATAGCAGCTGACATGCGCTATCGTTCAATTTTTAGAATAAACTGAATGTGTGGTTTCTAGAGATAAGTAATCAGCTCAAATTGTTTCTTCTATTGTAACTACTCAGCGAGTAGTCAAAATTAACAGTG
>QIJH01000248.1 GCA_003232725.1 Chromatiaceae bacterium
GTGGTTCAGGCGGTGGTGGCATCACCGGCGCAGCGGCCGTGGTGGTTTCTGCGATCATCGCCGACAGGCTGACACGAAGCGGTTGCTCAGGGGCAGGCAGGGCGGGGCGTTCTGGTGTGGGCAGTGTGAGCCAAAAGGCGATGCCGCTATGCAAAAGGAGTGCGAGCAGGAGCGCGCCGATCATCTGTTGAGAGCTGCTCGTCATCACAGTCGCCTACTTTTGTGTGGTGGCCAAGGCAACATCGTGGCCGCCTGCGCTGCGAATTTCATCCATGACCTTTAATAACTGCTGTACCTCTGTGCGTGCATCACTTTTGAGAGTGATGGCAACATCGTTGTTTGCTGCGATCAAAGGCTCGAGCGCGGTGCGCAGTCCACTGAGTTCAATCGTCTGGCCATTGAGCGCCACTTCGCCTGATGAGTTGAGCGCAACGATAATCGGTGTTATTTCAGTGACGGTGGCCGTGCCAGACTCCGGCAGTTCCAGTTCAATCGCTTCTGGTACCAGAAAGGTGCTGGTGAGCATAAAAAAGACCAACAGCAGAAAAACGATGTCGATCAGTGGCGCGATATCGAGGTGGGAGTGGATGCGCGCACGCCCCTCAAATTCCATGGGTTTCATCCTCGATTTTTTCATCGTCACGGGTTGATATGCTGGCCGGTGTTTTACCAAAGTGACGCAATACCCGAATACTGACATCTTTCATTGAGGCGCGCACATGGTCTACTTCACCTTCTAAATAGTAGAAGGCGGCCATGGCGGGAATGGCGACTGTTAAACCGAAAGCAGTGGTCAGCAGTGCTTCCCAAATCCCACCTGAAAGGATCGATGGGTCGACATGACTACCGGCCGCTTCCATCGCCATGAAGGCGGCTATCATGCCGGTGACGGTTCCCAGCAGTCCCAGCAGTGGACTCAAGTGGGCAATGGATGAAAGCCCGCGCAGCCACGATTCAAGATTACGGATCTGTGCGGAGCCGATACGGCTCACCTCTGCCTCCACATCTTTGGCGGACATGGCCGGGTCGGCACCACAGCGGATGGCGCTTTCCATCACGATGGCGACCGGGCTGCGCTGCTGTTTTAATACCTTCAATGCGCTGTTGTGATCGTTTTTCTGTAGTGCGAGCAGTGTCGAGTCAACGAAATCCAGCCGTCGTAAACCACTGCGAACAAACTGGAACAGTTTAAGCAGGATGATGGCAACGGCTAGCACAGACATGGCGAGCAGCACCCACATCACTGGACCGCCTTGCTGAAATAAATCCACTATATTCATAAATTCTAAATCACTTTCTTAAAACAGGAAATGGGTGGCAATCAGTACAGTTTGCCACCCATAATAATACCCTACTCTTGAAGAGGGGAGGGTTACATATCCACCTCTATACCGGCATAGACAAACTGTGGCAAGCCACCGCGTGCGCCATCAGGCTGGCGTGAGACGACATACTCTTCATCGAAGAGGTTTTGTACACCACCAAATAGTTTCACCGTCTCGTTAATGCGATAAAAGGCAGTCAGGTCAGTGGTAAAGTAGCTGTCTGTTTTGCCATAGCGGGCATCGGGGGCACCAACACCATTGATTTGACCAGCAACATTATTAGCACTGGTGTAGGTGTCACTCACATAATTACCTGAAATGAACGCACCCCATTTTTGGGTCTCAATACCGGTACCCAGACTCAATGTGAATTCCGGAATGTAAGGAACGGCATTACCGACAGCACCGAAGCTGAAAATAGATTCGGCGTCATCAGAGACTGAATCAC
>QIJH01000181.1 GCA_003232725.1 Chromatiaceae bacterium
ATCATTTACACGTGTAAACTCACATTTTTCGCCTTGCACCCGAGGGCATAAAGAAACTGGCAGATTTCATGGGCGATCTGAGCAGCCACTGCTAATTTTGACTACTCGCTGAGTAGTTACATAAATGAAAGCCAACTTAATAAAGAACCTTGTCAATCAAATAAAAAAGCCCGAATGATTATTTCATTCAGACTTCTTTAAATTAAAACGATTATTTTTTCAGCAATGGTTCACGCTGACTTTTCTCGACTCTCAGCAACGCCAGGGTCTTTTGAGTTATGTTCCACCCAGATCTTTTTGCCTTCAGTTGTCACTTCACACTTCCAAAAGGGCGCACGCTCTTTTAAATAGTTAATCACGTAACGACAGGCATCAAACGCTGATGCACGATGGGCTGACCACACCGCAACCAGCACAATAGGATCCGACGGGTACATATCACCCACACGATGAACCACCAGTACATCCATCACATCCCAGCCGTCCATCGCTTCCTGGCACACAGCTTCGATATGTTTTTCGGTCATGCCAGGATAGTGATCCAGGTTCATGGCAGTGACGTCTTCACCATCATTAAAATCACGCATCGTACCCACAAAACTGACCACGCCACCGTGTTTCCCTGACTCAAGCACCGTATCTTCGTGGTGTTTGATCTCTTTATATGGGTCAAGGACTTCGTGCTGAACAACAACCTTCATTACCGCTAGCCTCCCGTCACCGGTGGAAAAAAGGCCACTTCATCACCATTTTTCAGTGTCTGACTCAAGTCGGTATACTCCTTATTCACCGCCACCAAAATATTACTTGGCATCGGCTCAGAAGAGAGCTGGCTCCACACATCAGAGACAGTCGCCTCACCTTCTAACGTCACTTTATCGCTGGTACGGCCCATGCGCTCACGCAAACTAGCAAAAAATTTTACGTCAATTTCCATAACTGCCTCTATAAACAAACAATCTATTCAAATCCAAAAACTGGATACGATTTAGGTGCGACGCCACGAACCCGATTTACCGCCTGATTTCGAAAGCAAACCAACATCAGTAATCATCATGCCGCGATCTACCGCTTTACACATATCGTAAATCGTCAAAAGCGCAACCTGTACCGCTGTCAAAGTCTCCATCTCAACACCGGTATTACCTTTACAACGCACAACCGCTTTACAATAAACAGCGTTATTACCTGGCTCTGCTGTCAGCTCAACATCCACAGAAGTAATCATAATCGGATGACATAGTGGTACCAAGTCCGGTGTTTTCTTTGCGCCCATAATGCCAGCAACACGCGCAATCCCCAGCACATCACCTTTTTTATGATCACCTGCCATGATTTTCACAAGCGTTGCAGGCTCCATAAAAATACGCCCTTCAGCGACGCCCTCGCGCACCGTAATATCCTTGTCACCGACATCCACCATATGCGCCTCACCGGCAGCATTAAAATGCGTTAGTACATCACCCATAATTAATTCTCTCTAGAAAGTATTGATTAATATATCGAAAAAGAAGCGGTAAAAAGTATTAGCCGCCAATCTGCGTCATGCTGGTACGACCTTTGCCAATGTCAGCGACATTGATCTTCTTCTCAGTAGATTTTTTCTTAGCCTCAAAACCGTCACGATGCTTTTCATCAAACGCCTTACGAAAAACGCCAACAACATCTTCTTCAGTACAGCCATCCTTACGCAATAACGCCTTCAAATCAAATTCATCATCAGAATAGAGGCAATTGCGAATTTGCCCATCAGAAGTCACACGAATACCATCAGAAGTCACACGAATACGAGAACAGTTACCACACAGGCTTCGTGTAAATGCCGGAATGACCGCAATCTTACCCTCATAACCAGGCGCCTGAAAGATATGATGCTCGGTACGGGTACCAGAAGCGGTTTTAATACCTGGATAAAAACCCTCAATCTGGTCAACTAAATTTGCGGCACTGGCAAAGTGCTCACCAGTCTCCCACATCTGATGCGCATCAAACGGCATAAATTCGATAAAACGCACGGTTACGCGCTGATCTTTAGTCATCTCACAAAAATCATGCAACTCATCTTCATTAAAACCGCGCATCAATACAACATTAACCTTGACGGTTTTAAAGCCGACATCCAGCGCACACTGGATACTCTCCAGCACCTTATCCAATCCAGGGCGTCGCGTAATACTCTCAAACTTTTCTTCGTCCAAAGAATCAAGACTAATATTGACACCCGTCAAACCCGCCTTTAAGAGATCCTCTGCATACTTAGGAAATAGCAGGCCATTGGTGGTTAAATGCACTGCTTTCACGCCTGGCGTATTCGCGGTATTCGTCACAATTTCGATAATATCTTTACGTACTAACGGCTCACCACCAGTAAAACGAACCTTGCGCACGCCCATTTTAGCAAGCGTCTCAACCGTGCGCTGAATTTCCGGCCCGGTTAACACTGCATTTTGATCTGGGAAATCGACACCCTCTTCCGGCATGCAATAAGTGCAGCGCAGATTACACTTCTCTGTTACCGCGATTCTGACGTAATCAAAGACGCGCCCAAAACGATCTTCTAAAGGAGGCAACACTGAGGTGGCAGAAGCCGTTGAAGCGATACCCGACGAGGATTCACTATGTGATTTTTTACGGTGTAACGATTTATCCAACACGTCAATATTCTCCCCAATACTACAACTGCTGCCCGAACCATACAGAACAGCCCCATTAACCCGACCATTCTAGTCGGATATGCATCAATTTGCCACCGCCCGTTAACAGCACCGCCAATCGGCACCACGCATGTTGTTTTCCCAGCACGCCATAAAAATTTAAAAGCGCGACAACGTTTTTGAAAATCCATTTAGGCTTGATTAAATGAAAAAATAGCAACCGAAACAAAGCTCAGCGGTCACTTAATTCACACGGGGCGATATCAGATATTTCTGCACAGCCCAAAATACTAGCACGAAAAACACGCCGTATTCCAATACATATATCGTCCCACCCCAAGCAAACCTTTAAATTTAGTATAGATAAAACATCCATTTAAACAGCACGACCAATACGTTCAATTAACAATAATTATCAGCTATTTGGCGTATACACTGTTGCGTAGCCAGTCACATTATTAACTTTATTCGTAACTACTCAGCGAGTAGTCAAAATTAACAGTGGCTGCTCAGATCGCCCATGAAATCTGCCAGTTTCTTTATGCCCTCGGGTGCAAGGC
>QIJH01000201.1 GCA_003232725.1 Chromatiaceae bacterium
AGGAAGGCACCCAAGAAAGCACCCTGGGTCGAGAGACTGAAAAAGAAATCGTATTATCGCGTTATCTGAGGGAGGCATTAATACGCCTTAATCCTGATTTGCCTGCAGAAGCCTATCGCGATGCGATACGTCAGATTGTGGATGTTAACCGCGCGCAATCCATGCTGGCGATCAATCAGGAAAAAGATGCTCTGTATAAAAGCGGGGTGCTGGTCAGCTATCGTGATGAAAATAATGAACGTCAGCGCAAGACCCTGCGCATTTTTGATTTTGAACAGCCTGAGAATAATCACTTTTTAGTGGTACGCGAGTTATGGATAAAAGGCGATATTTACCATCGTCGTGCTGACCTGGTGGGGTTTGTTAATGGCATTCCGTTAATATTTATGGAGGTGAAAAACCTGCATAAAGATGTGAAGGCCGCCTATGAGCAAAATTTCTGCGACTATAAAGACACAGTGCCGCATCTGTTTTATCACAATGCTTTGGTGATTCTGGGTAATGGGGTAGAAGCCAAGATAGGTTGCCTGCACGAAGAAGAGCCGGGCGTGGTGAACATGGAGACCCTGCTAAAAGGCATCTGCGCCAAGGCCAATCTGCTGGATCTGTTTGAGAACTATATCGTGTTTGATGATTCCAGCGGCCAACGAATAAAAATTCTTGCCCGTAATCATCAATTGTTGGGCGTGAATCGCGCCATTGAAGCGGTCAAAAACCGACAGGATCTGGCCGGTAAGCTGGGTGTGTTCTGGCATACCCAGGGTTCGGGTAAATCCTATTCTATTGTTTTTTTCGCCAAAAAAGTGCATCGCAAACTGGGCGGTAATTACACCTTTATGGTGTTAACCGACCGCGATGATCTGGATACCCAGATCTACAAAACCTTTGCCGGTTGCGGGTTGGTGGATAATGACCGTGACCCTTGCCGTGCCAAAAGCGGTAAACACCTTGATGAACTATTAGGTCAGCACAAAGCCTTCGTGTTTTCTTTGATACAGAAATTCAATGATAAGGATATGACCGGCTCCGAGCGTGATGACATTATCGTGATTACCGATGAGGCGCACCGCACCCAATACGGCACATTATCCCTCAACATGCGCAATGCGCTGCCCAATGCCAGCTTTATTGGCTTTACCGGTACACCGTTGTTAAAAGACGATGAAATTACCCGTAAGGTTTTTGGTGAGTACATTTCCACTTACGATTTCCAGCGTGCAGTGGAAGATAACGCCACTGTGCCACTGTATTACGATGCACGGGGTGAAAAACTGATCTTCACCGATGATAGCGGTGAAGAATATTCAGTGGCTGATCCGAAAGGGTTGAATGAAAAAATCGCTGAAAAGCTGGAAGAAATGGAGATTGAGGATATCGACGTGCAGCAACGCTTGGAGCGTGAGCTGAAACGGGATTATCACATCATCACCGCCAGCAGTCGGCTGGAGCAAATAGCGAAGGACTTTGTAGAGCACTACAGTGAAGGCTGGGAAAATGGCATGGCCATGTTTGTCTGTATCGACAAGGTCACCTGTGTGCGTATGTACAACCTAATTACCCAATACTGGCAAGCGCGACAACTGGAGCTGAGTAAGCGATTAACGAGGGAGCGTGTTGATGATCAGGAAATGATCTTTCGTGAACGCCAGGTTCGCTGGATGAATGACACTAAAATTGCTGTGGTAGTCAGTGAAGAGCAGGGTGAAGTAGATAAATTTCGTAAATGGGACCTGGACATTACACCGCATCGTAAACTGATAAAAGATGGCTTTAAAGATGATGAGGGTAAGCGTATAGCTCTGGAAGACGCTTTCAAAAAAGACGATCACCCATTTAGAGTTGCCATCGTTTGCGCTATGTGGCTAACAGGGTTTGATGTGCCCACACTTGCCACCTTGTATCTTGATAAGCCACTAAAAGCACATACGCTGATGCAGGCCATCGCGCGTGCTAACCGTGTATCGGAAGGCAAGAATAACGGTTTGATTGTGGATTATTGCGGTATCCTCAAAAATCTGCGAAAGGCGCTTGCTGACTTTAGTGGTGTAGGCGATGGTGGGCGTGATGGCGATGGGGCACAAGACCCAACTCGACCGAATGAAGAATTATTAGC
>QIJH01000134.1 GCA_003232725.1 Chromatiaceae bacterium
ACTTCTTTAACCATCTGTGCGCCCATGTTTTCGAACTTACCTTCGAGTTCGATCTCTTTAGCAACCGAAACACCATCTTTGGTGATGGTTGGCGCACCGAAACTTTTATCTAAAACAACGTTACGACCTTTAGGGCCGAGGGTGACTTTTACTGCGTTGGCTAGAACGTTTACACCTTCTGCCATGCGTTGACGTGCGTCATCACCAAATTTTACTTCTTTAGCCATAATGTTTTTCCTCTGAGAATTCTGGGTTGTTGAGCGGGTAGGACTTAAGCGTCGAAAACGCCCATGATGTCGCTTTCGGTCATTACCAGCAGCTCTTCGCCGTCGATTTTGATCTCGGTGCCAGCATATTTGCCAAACAGAACCTGGTCACCAATCTTGATGTCCATCGCCACGAGTTCGCCGTTATCAAGGCGCTTGCCGTTACCCACTGCGAGTACTTCACCACGCGAAGGTTTTTCGGTCGCTGAATCCGGGATGACGATACCGCCAGCTGATGTACGCTCTTCTTCCGTACGGCGTACGATTGCACGATCATGTAATGGTCGCAGTTGCATGTTTTGATCCTCCTAGAATCATTTTTTAAAATCAGGATGTTGAAATGGTCTTTCGGTCAGTTTGCGGCGTTCGCTGCAAACGAGTGCTAACAATAATAGTGTCGAATTGTTAAGAGTCAAGGGTAGGTTGCGAAATTTTCTCGTTTTTTTCTGAAATCGGGTTGGTTTAGCGACGTTTTTCGTCGTTATCTTTCCATGATTCACCTTCAATGGTGCGTGACTCGTGGTTTTGACCTTGACCTTCGTAGGTGTTTTGTTGGCTGAAACCCGCGTTCATTGAGACCGACTGGCGCTTTATTACCTCTAAGATGAAGTGGCGGCGCACGGCGGGGATGAGCGCGAGAAAGCCGACCGCATCGGTGAAAAAGCCGGGGGTGAGCAGCAGCGCGCCGCAGAGCAACAGTACCACACCTTCCATCATCTCGATTGCGGGCACTTCACCGCGTGCCATCGCTTCACGCACACGTTGAAAGGTGGTGAAGCCCTGCCAGCGCAACAGTGCAGCACCGACCACGGCGGTGAGTACCACTAGCAGAATGGTGTAAATTGCGCCAATCATGCTGCCAACTTCGATCAGCAGGTAGATTTCGATTACTGGAACCAGTAGAAACAATAGAAGCAGTATCTGGAAAAAGCCCATTACAATCACCGTTAGCGAGTTGATGCGAGCGCTCACTATACCATTATTGGCATGGTGCTCGCTTCTGCAATTGGTATAGTGGCCGCCTAGGAGTCTGTCGGACTTAGGGTGAATCTACTGCGAAAAATCCATTTTGGCCCATTTTCTCGATCATTTTCGTTAAATATGCTCAATATTCGCCTTAAATGATCGAGAAAATGGACTTTGCTATGCCCCTTGGGTACAAAATGGCTTTCTCTCGCCACGGTCACCTAAATCCGACAGACTCCTAGGCCGTTTTGCCTGATCCAGTGCAATAGTGTATTTTCCAGATATGGATAAAAGTGCGTTATTGATTATTAGCAGTGCGCCAGACAGTGCAACCTCAGAAAAGATTGCGAATTCGCTGGTGGAGCAAGACCTGGCAGCGTGCGTTAATATCCTGCCCGGGGTGCGTTCTACATATAAGTGGCAGGGTAAGCTGGTGTCGGGCCGTGAGCAGCTTTTGTTGATAAAAGCACCGCAAGCGATGTACGGAGCGATAGAAAAACAGATTGAGGCGATGCATCCATATGAACTTCCGGAAATTATTGCGGTCTCAATCGATGCGGGACTACCTGCTTACCTCGACTGGGTCATGAAGCGGGTGCCAAACGAGTCACAATAAATTTGATGTAATTCGAGTATCATTACGACGCGATTTGAGAACCCTGGTAACACAATCAATATGATAAATAGATTACGTACTCTGCTGGCACCCTTGGTGGTTGCCCTTGTGCTGTTTGCGCCGACGCATTTGCATGCTGAGGGCAATACGCCGGGCAGTATATTCGATTCGTTATCGAGTTTTGGACAGAGTCTCGGGCTGGGTTTTCAGGAGCAGCCGCGTTTTCTCAAGCCAGATGATGCCTTTATCTTTAGCAGTGAAATTCAGGATCCCAATACGTTGGTGCTGCGCTGGGATGTGGCAGAAAATTACTATCTCTATCGTGAGCGCTTTGCATTTAAGCTGGTCGATG
>QIJH01000229.1 GCA_003232725.1 Chromatiaceae bacterium
TAAACATGGCTACCGCATGACAAAAGTGGGGGTGATGGATATGTTTCCACACACCTCACATGTTGAGGCGATGGCACTGTTTGTACGTGACGAATAGAGGTAACCCGTATGGCTAAAGAGATCGAAAGGAAATTTCTACTAGTTAATGACGACTGGCGTGATGAGGTGGACTCTTCCTGCCACTATGCGCAGGGGTATCTCTCGAATTCCGATAAAGTCTCCATTCGAATCCGTACCTCTGGTGAAAAGGCCTACCTCAATTTTAAAAGTGCCACATTGGGAATTACGCGCACCGAATATGAATATGAAGTGCCGCTTGTGGATGCTGATGATATGCTGGCTAATTTTTGTGATGGTCCGTTGATTGAGAAGGTGCGCTACTTTGTGAAGCGCGCTGATCACACCTGGGAGATCGATGTCTTTGAGGGTGACAATGCGGGGTTGATTGTGGCAGAAATTGAACTGCAGGTTGAAGATGAAGCCTTTGATCGCCCCGACTGGATCGGTGCTGAGGTGTCAGATGATGCGCGTTATTACAACGTCTGCCTGGTGAAATACCCTTTTTGTGGGTGGGCCGGTTAGCTTATGCTGCGTTTAACAGGGAAACATTTTATTGCGCTGATCCTGTTACTGCCGTTGTCGCTTTTGCTGGTCTCCTGTGCCGTGCCAGATAATGGTGCGCTACGCTTTGGCCTCTCCAAAATGCCGGTCACGCTTGACCCACGTTTTGCCACTGACGCCACTTCGTCGCGCATCAATCGTCTATTATACCAGCGTTTAGTTGATTTTGATGCTGCCTCAATGCCCGCGCCATCGCTCGCTACCTGGCAAAAAATAACCCCGCTGCATTACCGTTTCACGCTAGATTCAGAGCGAGCCTTGTTTAGCAATGGTGAGCGCCTCACCAGTGAAGATGTGAAGGCAACCTATCTGTTTATTCTGGATGCCATCAATGCATCACCACATCGTCTTACGCTCGCACGTTCGATTGAACGTATCGAAACTCGGGGTGATGAGGTGATTGATTTTATCCTCAAAGAGGCCGACCTGCTTTTCCCGGGGCGGCTTGGTATTGGCATTCTACCAAAGGCGTTGATTGAATCAGAACACCCCTTCAACCGCTCCCCATTGGGCAGTGGCGAGTATCAATTAGAAGTCTGGCCCGATGATACGCATATAAGATTAAAGCGTCGCCGTGATGATCTGCTATTGGAGTTTATTGAGGTGACCGATCCCAATGTGCGTGTATTGAAGTTGATGCGCGGCGAGATTGACATGATGCAAAACGATTTGCCACCGGAGTTGATCCGTTATCTGTCGAACGAGCCGGGTATTACCATCATCCACGGTGCCGGTTCTAACTTTGCCTATCTTGGTTTTAATATGGAAGATGAGTTTACTGGCGTACGACAGGTACGCGAAGCGATTTCGTTAGCACTGGATCGTGATTCAATTATTCAATACGTACTGGGTGAATCAGCACGTCCTGCCAATGCACTACTGCCGCCGGATCACTGGGCCGGTGCGCCTGCATTACATCAGATAGCCTATGACCCAGAAGCAGCGAAGGCGTTGTTAATACCGTTGGGTTACACGCCAAAAAACCCACTACATTTAACATACAAAACCTCCAGTGATCCTTTTCG
>QIJH01000005.1 GCA_003232725.1 Chromatiaceae bacterium
AAAACCCCGCTCGATGCGATGCCAACGCTCTCCAAACGCCTCAATAACGAGGTATTGTTAAAGCGCGAAGACCTGCAACCGGTCTTTTCGTTTAAATTACGTGGCGCCTATAACAAGATTTCAGCACTGACAGAAGAGGCTCGAAACAAAGGAGTGATTGCCGCGTCTGCGGGCAATCATGCACAGGGAGTGGCGCTTGCGGCACAAAAACTGGGTATCGATGCGTTGATCGTGATGCCCAAAACAACGCCAGCGATTAAGGTCAATTCGGTGCGTGAAAAAGGGGCGCGGATCATCTTGCATGGTGATGCCTATGATGAAGCGTATGAACATGCGAAGCAGTTGGTTGTCGAGCAAGGGCTCACCTTTATTCATCCGTATGATGATGAAGATGTGATTGCGGGTCAGGGAACGGTGGCAATGGAAGTGCTGCAGCAGACACCATCAACACCTATTAATGCGATCTTTGTGCCAGTGGGTGGTGGCGGCCTGATTGCCGGCGTGGCGGCTTACTTCAAAGCGAAATCACCATCAACAAAGGTGATAGGGGTGGAGCCAGAGGATGCGCCTTGTATGCACCATGCATTAGAGGCTGGTGAACGCGTGGTGCTTGATCAGGTCGGTATTTTTGCTGATGGTGTGGCAGTGCGTCAGGTGGGTGCGGAGCCCTTTAATGTTGCGAAAAGCTATGTGGATGAGGTGATTCTTGTCTCAACCGATGAGATCTGTGCTGGAATCAAGGACATCTTTGATGATACCCGTTCGATCGCTGAACCTGCGGGCGCGCTGGCAGTGGCGGGTTTAAAGAAATATATCGCACGTGAAAAATGCCACGGTCAACAGCTGGTGGCAATCGATAGCGGTGCCAACATCAACTTTGACCGCCTACAGCATGTCGCAGAACGTGCCGAGGTTGGCGAACAGCGGGAGGCGTTACTTGCCGTTACCATTGCCGAACAACCGGGTAGTTTTCTGGCATTTTGCAACTTGCTTGGCAAGCGAAGTATCACGGAATTTAACTATCGCTATGCCGATACGCGCGGTGCACATATCTTTGTCGGCGTTGAATTATCTAAAGGTGATAAAGAGAAAAATGCATTAATAGACAGACTTGCCAATAGCCGTTACGACGTTATTGATATGACTGATAATGAGATGGCCAAGATGCACATCCGTCATATGGTAGGCGGGCATGCCGAGTCTATTGATGATGAAGTGCTGTTTCGTTTCCAGTTTCCTGAACGCCCAGGTGCATTACTTAAGTTCCTGACGTTGATTGGCCAGCGTTGGAATATCAGTCTGTTTCACTACCGCAATCATGGTGCGGCATACGGCCGTGTGTTTGTTGGTCTACAGGTAAAGCCATCGGAACACATTGAATTAATTGATTATTTTGAAAGCCTTGGGTATGACTACTGGGAAGAAGTTAATAACCCAGCCTATCGACTCTTTTTAGCAAAAGAGCCGCATCAACACTAATTAAACGTCATTTCCCGGCCATATAAAAAGCAAAAGGTCCGAAATTGGACCTTTTGCTTAACCATCGGGGTTAACAACACCCAATTAAAAGGGGTGTGATGATTCAGCCCCTATTTCTTCTTT
>QIJH01000197.1 GCA_003232725.1 Chromatiaceae bacterium
GGTTCAATCGACTGCGATACACCGCAGATATTAGAGATAGTCGCGGTCGGCGCAATCGCCATGCAGTTGGAATTACGCATCCCCACCTGCTTAACCCTTTCACGCAGGCTGTTCCAGTCGATCGCTGAGGTTTCATCCACATCAATAAAACGCCCCCGCGCCTGCTTGAGGTTTTGCAATGAGTCATAAGGCAAAACACCCTGGCTCCACAGTGAGCCTTCAAAACTAGCATAACGACCACGCTCTTCTGCCAGGTGGGTTGAGGCATTGATCGCATGATACGAAATCAGCTCCATTGATCGATCCGCAAACTCAACCGCTTCTGCCGAGGCATAGGGCAGGTTCAATTTATACAGCGCCTCCTGAAACCCCATTAAGCCAAGCCCGACTGGGCGATGGCGTAAATTTGAACGACGTGCCTGTGGTACTGCGTAATAGTTATATTCAATCACGTTATCCAGCATGCGCATCGCGGTATTGATGGTGCGCACTAGCCGCTCAGTATCGATACCCTTCTCAGAGACATGCGCTGCGAGGTTAATCGAACCCAAATTACACACCGCGATCTCTTTTTCAGAGGTATGCAAGGTGATTTCAGTGCAAAGATTAGAGCTATGCACCACTCCTACATGTTGATTGGTGTAGCGAATATTGCATGGGTCTTTAAAGGTTATCCACGGGTGTCCAGTCTCAAAGAGTTGCCCTAACATTTTGCGCCATAGCACTACCGCTGACAGGCGCTTAAAGAGGCTCAATTCACCACGATCAGCGGCCGCTTCATACGCCTCATATTTCTCACGAAAGGCCTGCCCAGTCAGTTCATGCAGCTCTGGTGTTTCATCGGGTGAGAAAAGCGTCCACTCCTTTTCATCTGCCACGCGTTCCATAAAAAGATCCGGCACCCAGTTGGCGCTATTCATATCATGGGTGCGACGGCGCTCATCACCGGTATTCTTACGCAGCTCAAGAAACTCTTCGATATCGATGTGCCAGGTCTCAAGATAGGCACACACCGCCCCTTTGCGCTTACCGCCCTGATTAACCGCAACCGCTGTATCATTCGCCACTTTAAGAAAAGGTACCACCCCCTGCGATTCACCATTAGTGCCTTTAATTTTAGCGCCAAGGCCACGCACCGGTGTCCAGTCATTGCCCAGTCCACCGGCAAATTTTGATAACAGCGCGTTATCTTTAATCGCGTTATAGATCCCTTCCAGCTCATCTGGCACCGTTGAGAGATAACAAGATGAGAGCTGTGGGCGCAACGTACCAGAATTAAACAGCGTCGGTGTCGAACTCATAAAATCAAACGATGACAGCAGCTCATAAAATTCAATGGCACGCGCTTCACGGTCTATCTCATTGATCGCCAGCCCCATCGCCACCCGCATAAAAAAGGCCTGTGGTAATTCAAGGCGGTGGTTATCGCTATGAATAAAATAGCGATCATAGAGGGTTTGCAAACCGAGATAAGTAAATTTGAAATCACGTTCAGGCTTCAGCGCCTGCCCCAGTCTTACCAGGTCAAAACGTGTTAGCTCCCGGTCAAGCAGCTCAAGTTCTGCCGCCTGACGAATATAGTCGCCAAAGTATATAGTCGCCAAAGTAATCGGCATACAGCTGCGTCATTCCCGTCTGGTCGATGTGCGGTTGCGGGCCAGCGCTCAGAAAAGACAATACCTCCTGACGCAGACTATCCAGCAACAGGCGCGCCGAGACCTGGGAATAGTTGGGTTCCTGTTCAATCAGGGTGCGCGCACTCATGACTAACACGGTGGCAACATCTTTTTCTGCGATGCCATCATAGATATTACGTAGCGCTTCTTTCAGAATAAGCGCTTCATCAACATCATCCAGACCAGCGCACGCCTCATTAACAATGGCTTCTAATGCAGCTCTCCGTAGCAACTGTTTTGTGCCATCGGCCATCGTAATATGAATGCTCGCCTGCTCACTTTCGTCGGCAATATCCGCTGTTGATGGTGCGCTTCGCGGTAAAGCACATAGGCACGTGCAATTTTATGATGGCCGTTACGCATTAATGCCAGCTCAACCTGGTCCTGAATATCTTCGATATGGATCATGCCGCCGCCTGTCAAACGGCGAAACAGTGCATCGATCACCTCTGCGGTGAGCTGCTCGGCGATATCACGCACACGGTGCGAGTCACTCGCATGGCCGCCCTCTACTGCCAGAAAAGCCTTGGTAACCGCGACCTGAATCTTGGATGGGTCAAAGCGGGTCAACTTGCCGTTACGGCGAATCACCTGCTGCTGGGAGTAGTCGCTGGCATCAAAAGTGACAGCTAATGGCGCGTTAGTCTGCATGGTCGTCCTCATCAATGTCGAATGATCGGGCCAGGCGCAGAACAAACAGGAGAGATGGCAAAGTGGTAACGGAAGGCGGCCACAGTTGCACTCAACCTGTGACCTTAACGCGAGGCCCGGTTAAAACCCGCGCACGCAAATGCAGCGGAGTCACCATTCCGGCAGGTATTCGGACTCAGGGGCGTGACCAGAATGAAAATCTAGTCGTTCTAGACCACGGCTTGCCGCCCTTTCGGGCAGTGCCTGAGCAGTGCTCATGTGGCGTTCGTTCCCCCATACCGCTGCGCGACAGTCCCGGATTCACACCGGGTTCCCTGTTATGAAAACCACTATTCGCCGGAATCGAATTACAAGATAGAGGATAGCTCTGGAAAATTCAAGCCCAATAAATCATATATTTTTAATCATCGTCCATCGCACGTTTACCCAGTGCAATAAAACCCTGAATAAAAGCCGCATCACGCTCATTGCGCCTCACTGCCGCATGCAGCGTGCCGTGCATACCCGCCTTACCTAGCGGACGGGTGGTAAAACGGTTATGGCTCATCGACTCTTTCAACACCCAGTCCGGCAGTACTGCAACGCCTTTTAAGGTTGTCACCAGCAATAAAATAATCGCCGTTAATTCAGCCTGTCGCACATTGCCAGGTTCAATCCCAGCCGGTTGTAGAAAGCGAGAAAAGACATCCAGACGCTGGCGCTCAACCGGATAGGTCACCAATGTTTGATCAGCCAGATCAGCAGGTACGATGTATTTCTTCGCGGTCAGTGGATGATCATGTGCCAGCGATGTATTTCTTCGCGGTCAGTGGATGATCATGTGCCAGCGCCAGCAGCCCTTCATAATCAAACAACGGCTCAAAGCTTAGCGCTTGATGCGCCTGTGGATCGGAACTGATCACCAGGTCCACCTCCCCTTTTTGCAACGCGGCGATCGGTTCAAAGTTAAGCCCCAGTCGAATATCAATCTCCACCTCTG
>QIJH01000208.1 GCA_003232725.1 Chromatiaceae bacterium
TATTTTTTAGGCTGAAAGGATTACGCACCCTTTCTGGCTGGCAGTCTCGCGAAGCAATGGTGGTATTTAGAAACAACGGGCATCACCTTGAGGCGATGAAAAAAATAAATACGATGGGGCTTGTCAAAAGCATTACCTGGGAAGCGGATACTGAACCTTCCTGGGATGAAGTAAGAAAATGGCTGCTGTCAGTTGAATTTCAATAGTTAATAGATAAATATTTTGGAGCGCATTAAATGAGTTGGACGGTTTACCTCTCGGGTGAAATACACACAAATTGGCGCGAACAGATTATTAAAGGCTCTGAAGTGGTAGACTTGCCCATTCAATTTACCTCAGCAGTTACGGATCATGAGGCCAGTGATGCGGCGGGTGATTGCCTCGGTGATGAAAGCAATAGTTTTTGGCGCGACCATCAATCAGCCAAGGTTAATGCGATCCGCACCAAGTTATTAATTGAACAATCGGATATTGTAGTCGTTCGTTTTGGCGATCAATACAAACAGTGGAATGCGGCATTTGATGCCGGGGTTTGTGCCGCGATGGGCAAGCCTTATATCACGCTGCATGATGCAAAAATCATCCATCCGTTAAAAGAGGTTGATGGTGCAGCAATGGCATGGGCGCAGACATCGGAACAGGTGGTTGAAGTCTTGAAATATGTGACTGGAAAATAACCAACGGGAGCGCGAGTGGGTGCACCAAGCACAGCTCTATTCTGGCCAGTCCAAAAATTTTTACTAAACAAGCACACTATTATTAGCTTATAATTTCTGAAGGAACTATAACAATGATTCAGAATTGCGCATGGTAACAAGCGCCATCAAGGAGCTAAAATGATTGGATACGTCACATTGGGAACCAATGACCTGCCAAAAGCAGCTGAGTTTTATGACCAGGTATTTGCAGGAATAGGTGCAAAACGAGTCTACGATTATGAAACCTTTGTTGCGTGGAGTGCTACAGAGGGTGAGCCAATTTTCTCGGTGATTAAACCCTTTGATCAATCACTTGCCACCGTCGGTAACGGCGTGATGATTGCGCTGAAAGTTGATAGCCAGGCGCTGGTTAATTCATTGCACGCCAAGGCACTTGAAATGGGCGGGCAAAATGAGGGTGCGCCGGGTATACGAGAGAGTGGTTTTTACTGCGGTTATTTTCGTGACTTGGATGGTAATAAATTAAATTTCTTTCATATCTAGGTTAAATGGTTCTGCAACCTGTAAAAAAGTCTCATCCAGCGGTGCTTTAATCGATAATGTTTCACCACTGACAGGGTGATTAACGCGTAGTCGTGCGGCATGCAGTAGCAGGCGGTGGCAATTGAGCTGTTCACGAAACAGCTGATTATGTTTACCATCGCCGTGAGTGGTGTCACCCACAATCGGGTGGTATATATGCTTCATATGGCCGCGAATCTGGTGTTTACGTCCAGTCTTCGGCTGCGCTTTTATCAGTGAGTAACGTGCTGCGGGGTAACGCCCCACGGCATAAGGCAACTCCAGCGTTGCCTGGGTTTGAAATG
>QIJH01000082.1 GCA_003232725.1 Chromatiaceae bacterium
AACGCGGCTGGAGCGGAAAATAGACTCGTGCAAAGGTCTCAAAATAACTACAGGGCACCTCTATTAATTCTGGGCGTGGCAGATTGAATTCCAAATTCGTTACATCAAGGCGTCAATAGCAGGTAATAGCGGGACTATTGCCAAAATTTACAACGCTGATGGTGCGGATTTGGAATTTAAGCTGCGCGTTCATGAATTAATAGAGGTGCCCTACACAAACAGTTCGGCCAGACGTCCCCCGGGATCTTCACAACAATGCCTCACCAACCAGAAAGCTGTTAACACAATGATCACGCATCAATTCAACATCCGCTCGTGCATGGATACCGCTCTCTGTAATGACAATACACCCGTCGGGCATCGCAGCCAACAGATCAATAGTATTTTGCAGTGAAACCTCGAAAGTCTTAAGGTTACGATTATTCACCCCAAACAGCGGGGTCTTCAATACTTTGGCACGTTCCAACTCTTCCGCATCATGCACCTCAACCAACACCGCCATACCGAGTTGCTCGGCAAGATCAGCCAGTGCCACTAACTGCGCATCATGCAGCGCCGCAACAATCAGCAGGATACAGTCTGCACCGATCGCACGCGCCTCATAAACCTGATATTCATCAATGATGAAATCCTTACGGATCACCGGTAGGCGACACGCTGTGCGAGCCTGTTGCAGGTACGCTTCACTGCCCTGAAAGAAATCACGGTCGGTCAGAACAGATAAACATGCCGCACCGCCTTTTTCATATGAGACAGCGATCTCGGCAGGATCAAAGTCTTCTCGCAGTACACCCTTGCTCGGCGATGCCTTTTTGATCTCAGCAATCACCGCCCCGCATCCAGTTTTGCCTGCATCGCCCCCGTAAAATCACGCACTGGTGATACCGTTTCAATCTGCTGCTTAAGCACATCAATTGAAACCAACGCACTACGCTCAGCGATCTCTTCACGCTTACGTGCCAGAATCTTTTTTAGAATATCCGCCTGCGCCATTATTGATGCCTGTCTATAAAGATTTGGTAAAACTAATCAGCTGATCCAGCTTTGCATTGGCGCTGCCATCATTCATCACCGCCTGCGCTTTTTTAACACCCACGTCAAGCGAACCGGCGAGCCCTGCCACATAAATTGCCGCGCCAGCATTAAGTGCCACAATGTCATGCGCAGCACCCTTCTCACCATTCAATACCGAACGAATCACCTGCAGGCTTTCATTGGCATCCTTCACTGCACCTCTCGCCATATCAAAATCCTCTGGCGATACCTTATAAGTGGTCACCTTGCCATCTTTTAATTCAGCCACCTGAGTCGCCGAACCGATGCTGATCTCATCCATACCGTCATCGGCGTGAACCACCATCACATGCTCACTGCCAAGCTTAGCCAACACTTCAGCCAACGGCGTCACCCATTCGGCACTAAACACCCCCATCACCTGACACGGTGCACCAGCAGGGTTGGTCAGTGGCCCCAATAAATTAAACAACGTGCGCACGCCCATCTCTTTACGCGGGCCGATTGCATGTTTCATCGCACCGTGATGAAGCGGTGCAAACATAAAACCAACATCAACCTGATTAACACACTGCGTTACCTGATCTGCATTCAGGTCAAGGCGCACGCCAGCCGCTTCCAGCACATCGGCACTGCCTGATTTACTGGAGATAGAACGATTGCCATGTTTCGCCACTTTACCGCCCACTGCCGCCACTACAAAGGCACTCGCCGTTGAGATATTAAAGGTGCTCGCGCCATCACCACCGGTACCGCAGGTATCAACTAAGTGAGGGCCAGAGAGCGTCACCGGCGTTGCCAGTTCACGCATAATCTTCGCTGCAGCAGTGATCTCATCAACCGTTTCCCCCTTCATACGAAGTCCAATCAGAAAACCACCGATCTGCGCCTGCGTTGCATCACCGCTCATGATGGTGCGCATCACATCACTCATCTCACCCTCAGAGAGATCACGCCTTTCTGTCACCGCACGAATTGCCGCCTGCATGTCCATCTTCATACCTCCGCTTATGCTACTTACTGCGCTCAATAGAAGACGCTAAAAAGTTCTTCAACATCTCATGCCCACATTCGGTGAGGATCGATTCCGGATGAAACTGCACCCCTTCAATTACGAGTGTTTTATGGCGCACACCCATAATTTCATCCAGCTCACCGTTTTCATCTTCGCTCCAAGCGGTCACTTCCAGGCAATCCGGCAAGCTATCAGCCGTCAGTACCAGAGAATGGTAACGGGTCGCTTCAAGTGGGTTTTTCAATCCTTTAAAAACACCAGCATCGTGATGATGCACCATCGAGGTCTTACCGTGCATGATGGTCTTCGCATGCACCACCTTGGCACCAAAGGCCTGCCCGATACTCTGATGACCCAGGCAAACTCCGAGCAGTGGCAACTTGCCAGCAAAGTGTTCAATCACTGCCAGCGACACCCCCGCTTCATGTGGCGTGCAAGGCCCCGGTGAAATCACAATACGCTCTGGCTTCAGCGCTTCAATCTGCGCAAGCGTGATCTGGTCATTACGATGCACCTCAACCTGTTCACCGAGTTCACCAAAATATTGCACCAGGTTATAGGTAAACGAATCGTAGTTATCGATCATCAACAACATGATTGGTC
>QIJH01000184.1 GCA_003232725.1 Chromatiaceae bacterium
CAGGGAGGTATGCGATATTTCTCCCCGTGACAGTGGTTGAGGCGATGTTGGCCGCGATCGGTTTGATTATTATCATCAAACAGATCCCGGCGTTGATGGGGGCGATCATGCCGCCATCAGGAACCATGCTCGGTTCGCTTGCTAAACTGCCGCAGGCTTTTTTGCAGATTGAGTGGGCTGTGTTGTTTATCGGTGCGCTCAGTCTCTTCCTGATTTTTTATATGAGTAAATCAAAACACACCTGGATGCGTAAAATGCCGCCGCCATTGACGGTAACGCTACTGGGCGTGGTGTTGGCCGCTCTCTTTGGGCTGGACGCCAAGTATCTGATTACGATGCCTGAAAGTATTATTGAAGGCGGCATTACCATGCCTGCCTTTGGTGAAGTTTTTACCCGCCCTGAATTGTGGTGGAGTGTTTTGATCGTGGTGATTACCTTGACGCTGATCGACGGCGTAGAGTCGCTGGCGACGATTAAGGCGGTGGATAAGATTGATCCATTCCAGCGTAAATCTGATCCAAATGTTACCCTGCGTGCGATGGGTATCTCTAACTCGCTATCGAGTATCTTTGGTGGTTTAACGATTATTCCTGGTGGGATTAAGAGTCGTACCAATATTGATGCGGGTGGTCGAACCCTGTGGGCCAACTTTTACAACGCAACATTCCTGTTGATCTTCCTGTTTGTCGCGACCGATTTTATTGCGATGGTACCGCTGGCTGCAATCGCCTCAATCCTGATCTATGTTGGCTGGAAACTATGTGAATATAAGGTCTTCACCAAGACGTACGCCGTTGGCCGCGACCAGCTGATTATCTTTGTGATTACCATTGTCGCGATTCTGGCTACAGACCTGCTTTCTGGAATTCTGCTTGGTGTGGCGGCAGAAGTGCTGATGTTGCTCTATCTATTGATGCCATCATTTCGTTATGTACTGGCGGGCCGCATGAGTGCCGGTACTTCATGTGGGCTGATGTGGGCGAATTTGAAGAGCCTGTTTCAGTCGCCGGTGATTAAGGTTAAGGAGCTGGAAAGAGAGGGCATTACTCATTATGAAATGACGATATCCTCACTGGTCTGTTTTAATTTATTACCTCTGGATAAGCTGCTTTCGAGCTTGCCCGATAAAGAAGGTGTCACGCTGATTGTGAATGAGTCTGGTCGAATCATTGATCATACCGCGATGGAGTATCTGCATCAGTTTGAAGAAGAGTGTATGGACGCGTGTTTGAGCTGATTGGTATCGAGAATTTTGTCCAGTTCACCAGACATTCTCTGGCAACTCGTATGCAGGATGCCATTCTGGTTAAAGAGCAGGTTCAACGCAGTGATCGAGAGTTACAAATGGAGCGTCTTGCTGAGCGTTTCACGCTTGCTTTTCACCCTGAAGCAGTGAGCACGTTAAATCAGGAAGACTTTGTCTACCTGCGACGAGGCGCAGATAAAGAAGAGTGCAATGTGATCGCTGGAACCTGTCTTGGTGCGGATGTGCGCTTATATGACTACAGCCATACTTCAGCGCCGAACTACCACTCCAAGCACTGGCATACCCTCATTACCTCAAATTGTACGTTAGATGTGACGCCAGCTGTGCCCGACTTTGTGATCACACCGGGGCATTATCTGGAACGTTATCTGGTCGATTATGACGAGATTGCATTGCCTGAAGGGAGCGAGTTTGCTGAGAAATACCGTCTCTACGGGAAAGAGGGAAGTGACCCGCTTGCTTCTATTTCACCTGAACTGATGGAATTTATGGTGAAACATGATGACTGTTACCTTGAGGTACGCAAGGGTGTTATGCTTGCCTTCAGAAAAGATCAGGCGCTTGCCGATAGTGATGAAATTTCGTTATTGTTCGCCCTGACCGAAGCGTTTAATAGCTCATGTGGTAACCAGTCGAATAAAGGCTAGTAGTAACTATTCAGCTCACCCCTGATTTGTCCGAAAAAATTCTCATTTACATGTGTAAACTGCGAATTTTTTCCTTGTACTTGAACAAATCAGCGGCAACCTGACCAGTGACTATTTCATTTTTCACTATGCTGAATAATTACGGCTAGTACACTATTTAAATAAGGATACGTGTGATGTTGGCTCAGGTTTTTTCGGTGGCGAATCAGAAGGGGGGCACGGGTAAAACCACCTTGAGTATGAATCTTGCTGCTGGGCTGGCAAAACGTGGTCGTACCCTTATTATCGATGCTGACCCGCAAGGGTCGGCTGGCCAGTGGGCGGGGCTTTCACCTGATGAGCGCCCCTTTCCTGTCTCGGTTATTTCGATTGGGAGTAACTTGCCAAGAGAAATCAAGCGAATGCGTGAGGACTACCAGTACCTGGTGATCGACTGTCCGCCTACGTTGGAAACGGGTGTTGCGCAGTCTGCGATGACCGTATCAGATAAAGTACTGATTCCCGTTTTACCATCACCGGTTGACCTGTGGGCGAGTGTTCGTTTGGCTGAGGCGATTGAACAGGTGAAGATCTACAATGAAGCGTTGCAGCCCTATATCCTGGTGAATCAACTGGAACCGCGTAATGCGATGTCGCGAGGGATGCGGCAGGCGTTGGATGAATTTGATATTCCTGCATTAGAAAGCGGTCTACGACGTCGCGC
>QIJH01000128.1 GCA_003232725.1 Chromatiaceae bacterium
CGGCTGAACAAAAACATGCACAGTGCGCCCCTCGCGGGCGTCACCTGCTGCAGGCGCATGAGTTGGCAGGCTCAATACCTGCTGCTGCAATGCGACAAAAAACAACCAGCCACTGCCTTGGCCAAGGAGTCATATGATGCGTAAAACCAAAATTGGAAAGCTATCTGCGGTGAATATAGCATTGCCAGGATTAAGGGCTGTCTGCTTGCTCCTCACCCTGCTGCCGGTGGTGGCCCAGGCGGAAACCCCGCAAGAAAAGGGTCTCGCCATTGCCCAGGAGGCCGACCGCCGCGATAGCGGTTGGCAAAACCAGACCGCCAGTTTGAAAATGGTGCTGCGTAATCGGCACGGCCAGGAGAGTGTACGCCAGATTCGCAATAAGGCGCTGGAAGTGGACGGCGATGGTGACAAGAGTCTCAACATTTTCGACAACCCGCGGGACATCAAAGGCACCGCCTTTCTGAGTTACACGCACGCCCTCAAACCGGATGAGCAATGGCTCTATCTGCCCGCGCTCAAGCGTGTCAAACGGATCTCGTCCAATAACAAGTCCGGCCCTTTTATGGGCAGTGAATTTGCCTATGAGGATTTTACCTCTCAAGAAGTGGAAAAATATAGCTACCAATACATTCGCGACGAGATCCTCGATGGCCGTGACACTTTCGTCATCGAACGTTATCCAGTCTATAAGCACTCCGGTTACACACGTCTTCTCACCTGGCTGGACAAAGGGATGTACCAGCCCTTGAAAGTGGAGTTCTATGATCGCAAAAAGAGTCTTCTCAAAACGCTCACGCTTTCCGCTTATCAGCAATATCTGGGGCAATACTGGCGCCCGGATCAGATGCGTATGGTTAACCACCAGACCAAAAAGAGCACGGATCTCTATTGGATGGACTACCAGCTTAAAACCAGTCTCAGTACGCGTGATTTTGACCGCAATAGCCTTAAGCGCGCACGCTGAGCAGGCTAGTGATATACCGCTTACTTACGGCTCTTCTGTGTGTCATCCTTAGCAGCGGGATCCTGCCGGCCAGTGCTGGTGAGGGCGAATGGTCCGGTTATGTGAGCAGCGAAAATCGTGCTTTCCTGTACCAACCAGCAGACCGTCTGCAACATGGTAATAATCTCCCTTGCCGCCCAGCCTGAGTACTACCGCGCATGGGATGATGGCCGTCAGAATTTCACCTTTGTTCCCTTTCTGCGCTGGGATCAGAGCGACAGTGAACGCAGCCATGTCGACATTCGTGAACTTACCTGGCTGAGGGCTGCAGATAATTGGGAATTGCGTGTGGGCATACGCAAACTCTTCTGGGGCGTCACTGAATCGCAACATCTGGTCGACATTATCAACCAGACTGACCTGGTAGAAGCACCTGACGGAGAAGAAAAACTTGGCCAGCCCATGCTCAATCTGGCGCTGATCCGTGACTGGGGTACGCGTTGCTGGCCGTCTGCGTTTTGCCTTACCCATCGATACTGACAATGCCCGGTACGAATCATCCCGAGAGGAGCGCAATATCGATTATGCTGTGCGCTGGGAAAGCACGATCGGTGATTGGGATATGGGATTGAGCCATTTTAACGGTACCAGCCGTGAACCTCGTTTCGAAATCCGCCCCGACGGCCAGGCGCTGCTCCCGGTCTACAACCTCATCGAACAATGGGGCCTCGATCTGCAGGCGACCCTTGGCGACTGGTTATGGAAGGCGGAAATAATCCGTCGTTCAGGCCAACTTGAAGCTTATATTGCGCTCACCACCGGCTTTGAATACACCTTCGCCGGCATCATGGAAAGTGCTGTTGATCTTGGCATTCTCAGCGAAGTCCTCTACGACGAGCGCGGATGCCCCTACCCCCTTTGCTGATGACATCCTGCTGGGTGCACGTCTGACCCTTAACGACGAGCAGTCCAGCGAACTCTTGTTTGGAATCATCGTTGATATTGACGACCCCGGCCATTTGTTGATCCTTGAATCCAGTCGCCGCCTTGGCAATGCCTGGAAAATTACCTTCGAAGCTCGTGCCTTTCTGGATATACCTGACAGCGACCTGCTGACCGGTATCCGTGATGATGACTACCTGCAACTGGAGCTGGCTCGTTATTTCTAGCGAAGCGCTGGTCTATTCATGAACTCATCTCCTGTGTCTAAATCCGACAGCCTCCTGGGTATTTAGTTCATCATCTACTTCGCCCCTTCGCGTTTCAGGATTGCCATATCGTAAGAGATGCGTTGTTGTTCAGTGAGCGCATCACGCATCTCGGTCAGGTGGTTATAACGGTGCTTCATGATCCCTGCTTTGACCGCCATCAGCTCATCGATCTTGCTATGAATCCGTGCTTGATCCGCGCCATCTTTTGCCGTCATCACATTGAGTTCTTTTTGCAGCAGTGTCGCCTGCGCCTTTAACACCGCATGTTGAGTGCCCAGCTTAAGGTGCATCTTATCAACTGCAACACGCTGTTCATCGCTAAGGGTTTTGGCCCAGTGTGGTGAGAGATGGTGCCCTTTTTTCTTTTTATGCGCGCCTTTGTGTTTTTCCTTGTGGTGGTCGGTGTTGTCTGGTTTATCGTGGTGCCCTTTTGTTGCCGCTATACCATGGTCATGGTTACCATCTTTGTGGTTTTCCTGCGCAAACGAAGGGTTGGCAATCACGAAAATGGACGTTAGCAATAGCGATCCAAGTAATTTTTGGTTCATCAGGTTTATTCCTCCATGTAGGGGAATTGAAGATAGCCTATATGCTTGGAAATTCATAGAATGGTGCTTTGAAAGGATAGTCACTAAATTAGGATGTAAATGGTGCGATGGAAAAATTTGATCTGGAAGGGCGCGAATACGTGGCACTATGTGACCTGATGAAGCTGGCAAGCCTGTGCCATAGCGGAGGCATGGCTAAAACCATCATCGCGGATGGCAATGTTACCGTTGATGGTGAGGTAGAACTGCGCAAGCGATGCAAGATTCGCCCTGGACAAATTGTGGAATTTGATGGCCAGCAGATTGTGGTAGAGTAAGTGCTTCCATATTTAACGGGTTATTTAACCTTGCTTTTTTCAGGGAGAATGCGGTGAAATTTTTTAAGATAGCAGTGGTTTGTGCGGTGGCATTAATTTCGTTTAACGCGGCAGCGAATGATAGAACCCCTTCGGCAGAAGGGGCGGCAGCTTATATTGTTTCACCGGCCAATGGCGAGACTGTTAGTTCACCAGTCAAAGTGGTATTTGGTCTGAGTG
>QIJH01000237.1 GCA_003232725.1 Chromatiaceae bacterium
CTTTCCTTTCATGGGGAAATAGTCTCTGGATGTAAGGTGAGAGACATTGGTATGGGTGGTTTGTTTATTGAAATCGAAAAAATATTCCCTCGCGATACGGTGGTTGAGCTGAAGTTTAAGATTAGAGCGGCTGGTTTGGATACAAAACACAGGATTCGTGCGACTGTCGCACGTGCATCCGATGGCGGTCTTGGAATGATGTTTTGTGATTTCGATGCCGGAACTTTCCGTTCATTGCAGGAGGTGCTGCATTATGTGCAGGGCCATGCAGCGGCTAGTATTGAAACGAACGATTCAGCAACGCACATTCACTAGCAAGCGTTAGTGAGTGGATGCAAGATGTTGCCCCATCTGGACAGGGTGCTCTGCTGAAATTGACTCGCTCCATTTAATTCGATTATTTGCATATAGTAATATGACAGTAGAGCCCATATTAAAGCGCCCCATCTCTTCTCCGTGAGAGAGTTCAATCGCCTTTTCAACGGTATGATCTCGATAGCTCCATTTCTTGATTTCCCAGTTCACCTTGTCTGGAATGTTGCCCGCCCAGACGGTTTCCATGCCCGCTACGTTAAGTGCACCGACCATAATCATCGCCATTGGACCTGCTTCTGTCTCAAATAGATTGACTAGACGTTCGTTGCGCGCAAATAGCCGAGGTACATGTTCGCTTGCGAACTTGCTAACACTGAAGAGTCGTCCGGGGATGTACACCATCTCCAGTAGCTTGCCCTGCAGCGGCATGTGGATACGGTGATAATCTTTTGGTGATAGATAGATGGTAGCGAAAGAGCCCTGTTCGAAGAGTGCGGCCATCTCTTTTGAGCCACCCAGTAGTTCTTCAAGTGAATAGTCGTGGCCTTTAGCCTGAAAGATACGGCCTTCTTTTGTGATCTCGCCGAGCTGGCTAATGGCGCCATCTACCGGGCAGGCGATCTCACTTGGCGCGCAGCTAAACGGGCGTGCATTAGGTTTCAGTGGGCGAGTAAAAAAACTGTTGAAATCGGGATAGGCACTCGGGTTCTCTTCCTGGGCGATGCTCATGTCTACTTTGAAGGCGCGAATAAAAAGCTTGATTGCGGTATTTTTAACGGGCGCAAAGCGAATGCGAGTGATGCCGCGGATACACCAGGTCAAAAAGTGGTGAGGCAGGACATATTGTAACAGGATAGATATGTGGTTTAAATAGCGCACGATTATTCTTCTTTTTGTTTAATACCAGATTGAAGGTGGAGTAGTGGCGGTCGGGCGTAAGGATACGCGATGGTAAAAGCGGCAGGCAAGCGTTTTACGACGATAGTGAATTAAAGAGGTGGTGAGTTGAATGATGAGATAACGCAGATTGTTGTGCAGGTCGCAGATGAGCTATTAACACGTCAATTGATGTTGGTGGTGGCTGAATCCTGTACGGGTGGGGGCGTGGCGTACGCTTTAACATCACTAGCTTCGTTACTTACAGTAATCGTTCTAAGCAGGAGATGTTAGGCGTTGAGGCTGATTTAATTACTTCTCACGGCGCGGTTTCATTGGCAGTGGTGGAGGCGATGGCGCAGGGTGCGCTGGCTCATAGTGCGGCTCAGGTATCGTTAGCGATTAGTGGTATCGCCGGGCCGGGTGGTGGCTCAGTGGCAAAACCTGTTGGTACAGTGTGTTTTTCATGGTCTCTAAATAACATTGAAAACTATTCTAAACTAATTGTTTTTAAAGGAGATCGTAGCTCTATCCGCGAGCAGGCTATTGAATATGGATTGCGTGGAATATTGCGTCTGTGTGAATCAAAAGTTGGTTGTTGATATTGAAGCTGGTGAGGATGATGTATCTTGGATGAGTGGTTGAGAACAGTGCGGTGTTACCATTTTTTGTGCGGTCATTTACAGGTTAAAAAGAGCGCTAGAATGGTGCGGGTATCTATGTGATAATTTGCGTCAATATTCACTGATGGTTTGGTTGGAGATCAGTGAGGTGACGAATTTAAATGTTTTTTGATAGATAGAATTTAGTAGAGGGGCTCAATACGATGGATGCAAATAAGCAAAAGGCACTGGATGCGGCGTTAGGCCAGATTGAACGACAATTTGGCAAAGGTTCAGTGATGCGCATGGGTGACGAGGGTGTGACGCGCGGTATTGATGCTATTTCTACCGGTTCTTTGGGGCTCGATATTGCGCTGGGCATTGGTGGTCTACCGAAAGGGCGTGTGGTTGAAATTTATGGGCCTGAGTCCTCAGGTAAAACCACTCTTGCGCTGCAGGTGGTGGCAGAGGCGCAGAAAGCAGGTGGTACAGCAGCATTTGTTGATGCAGAGCATGCACTCGATCCTCTTTACGCGGGTAAGCTGGGTGTCGATATTGATAATCTGCTGGTCTCGCAGCCGGATACCGGTGAACAGGCGCTGGAGATCACCGATATGCTGGTACGTTCGAGTGCGGTTGATGTGATCGTCATCGATTCGGTAGCGGC
>QIJH01000014.1 GCA_003232725.1 Chromatiaceae bacterium
CACTGGAAAGTACGCAAACGCCCGGCGCGTCTTGAGGGACGCTTTGAGTTTGAGAGTTATGATGACACTCGTGATTTCCTTGATCTCGCTGCAGAGTTAGCCGAGAAAGAAGATTACTACCCTGATATGAGTTTTGGGCGTACCCATGTTTCGATAACACTTAAATCTGAAGAAGAAGAGAGTGAAGTTAACGAAAATATTAAGCGTTATGCAGAGATGCTAGATGAGTTAGTGCCGTCAGTGCCGCGAACAATCGATGCTGGCTAGACTCTGGACGTGTTTTAATTAGGAGTATAAGAGATGAGTACAAAGAACAAACCACAGAATGTCGTTGAAAAACCGGCAGCGCCAGCTGTTGCAGAAACTAAGTCAGCTGCAGCACCTAAAGCGGCTAAAAAAGTACCGGCCCGTGCTAAAACAATATCAGTAAAAACAGTCGCTACTGGTTTTGCATCTCGCCGAGTGTGGCCTGACTAATTAGTCATTGATCACATTAGCCCTTCAACCATTAGCCAATATGGTTGAAGGGCATACTTCATGGTTATGAGTAATCGGAGATTTAAGGCATGAGTCTGAGTAGTTTATTACTACCTGCGGTGTTGTTTTTTGCGCTGGGCGTTATTGCAAGATTGATTAAATCAGATCTACGCTTCCCGCCAGATCTGGCTAAAGTTCTCTCTATCTATCTGTTAATGGCGATAGGCTTGCACGGTGGTTATGAATTAGCCAAAGCTGATATTGCAATCGCTTTTCAGTCAATCATATGGGCGCTTATATTAGGTTTTACGTTGCCCATTATTGGCTATTTGGCATTGGTGGCAACGCGCAAGGTGAGCCCACTCGATGCGGCGGCAATCTCTGCTCATTACGGCTCGGTGAGTGCCGGTACCTTTCTAACGGCAATCGCATATCTCGACAATCTCAGTGTTCAATATGAAACATATCCGCTGATCATGCTGGCGGTGATGGAATCGCCAGCGATTGTGGTGGGCTTACTGCTGGCAGCCAAGGCGCGGCATACTGTTGCAGCACGTGAGGGCGGCGGCAAGGCAGCAGCTGATAATGCTGAGAAGGGTGACTTTAAAGATATGCTGCGCGATGCCTTTACTAACGGCAGCGTGGTAGTACTGATTGGTTCGATGATCATTGGTGCGTCAAGCCATTTATAGATGATATTTTTATGGGTGTGTTATGCCTGTTCCTGTTTGATATGGGGATGGTGGCTGCACGACGTATTGGTGACTTTAAGCAGGTGGGTATTGTACTGGCGGCATTTGGGGTGGTGATGCCACTTTTTGGTGGCGCGGTTGGTGTTTATGTTGGCGCCAGTATGCTGGACTTCTCTGTGGGTGGCTCGATGCTAGTTGGGGTATTGGGTGCAAGCGCTTCTTATATTGCAGTACCGCCCGCGATGCGACTGGCAATACCTGAAGCTAATCCCTCGTTTTACTTGACGTTGTCGCTTGGAATCACCTTCCCTTTTAATGTTATTATTGGTATTCCGCTCTATCACAGTATGGCAAAGGCAATGGTGCCCTAGTGTACCTAGGTACTCGTGCTGTGTTGCTCTGATTTAATAATGGGAAGGTAGCCAATGATATCGCTTTACGCTAAAAAAATGTTGAACATCATCTCCAATGATTCATTGGAAGAAAAACTCGTCTGTATGTTTAAGAAATATGGGGTGAGTGGATACACCATCGTGCAAGCACGTGGTGAAGGGGCATCTGGGCATCTATCCGATATGTCAGGTTTTGATGCCAATATTATGGTGAAAGTGATTCTGCCTGAATCAAGAATACAAGTGATTCTTGAGAGCATTGAACGCAAAATCAACAAAGGTCACCACTTGACTGTCTATATTACAGACGTTCAGGTGATGACACCTGATAAATTCAAGAAAAGTATTAGCTAATGATTACGGCGTTGTTCATTCTGTCAAGCAGAAACGCTTGTTATGCCTGACAACGACGCCAGATTTAAGGCTGGCATGCCAGAATACCTGATACGTCATACGACGTTCAGGCAGATGCAGATTTTTGAATCGATTGTGCGTCTGCGTAGTTTTACTCGTGCCGCTGAAGAGCTGTTTTTGACTCAGCCAACAGTTTCGACTCAGCTTAAAAAATTGACTGATGTGATGGACATACCGCTGCTTGACCAATCTGGGCGACAGTTGAAGGCGACCGAAGCGGGTGAAGAGTTATATCGCGCGATACGCCAGATCTTCGATTCACTTTCGGATCTTGATTCACGTATTGCGGGTCTGAAAGGGATGCATCAGGGGCGTTTGCGCTTAGCTGTGATCACCACTGCAAAATATTTTGCACCGGAAATTTTGGGTGACTTTTCACGCCAGTACCCAGGCATTGATATTTCGCTTAAGGTCTGTAATCGTGAGCGAATTTTTGAGCGTATTGCGGACAACGAAGATGATGTATATATATTAGGTCAGCCGCCTAAAAAAGAGTTCAATCTACAGACTTATCCTTTTG
>QIJH01000078.1 GCA_003232725.1 Chromatiaceae bacterium
GGGCAAAAAGACCGAGTAGTGCCATTACCTGAGCGAACAATAAAGCCTTTAATGGATCACCTTAATGGAGTACGGCTACTGCATCAGAAGGATCTTGAGAATGGCTTCGGGATGGTTTATCTGCCCGGTGCATTGGCGAGAAAATACCCCAATGCAGCCAAAGAATGGCATTGGCAATATGTTTTTCCAAGCACAAGGCTATCAGTTGATCCTCGTAGCGGGATAACCCGGCGTCATCATGTGCATGAAAATGGTTTACAGAAGGTCGTAAAGAGTGCGGCGCAGAAAGCAGACATCTCAAAAAAGGTCAATTGTCACTCTTTGCGACACAGTTTTGCGACGCACTTATTGATGTCCGGACAAGATATACGCACAGTGCAGGAGTTGCTGGGACA
Source organism: Chromatiaceae bacterium (assembly GCA_003232725.1). Classification (GTDB taxonomy): domain Bacteria; phylum Pseudomonadota; class Gammaproteobacteria; order SZUA-140; family SZUA-140; genus SZUA-76. Next base: position 396 of record QIJH01000078.1, read on the forward strand.
TGCGGATGTTTCAACGACGATGATTTACACGCATGTCCTGAATCGGGGTAGCCATGCTGTTATCAGCCCACTTGACAGAATATGAAGGAAATAACCTGCCTGTTGACCAACGAAGAAGCTGCGCCATTGAAATGGAATATTAGTTTCCCGCCGATGCCGATGGATTCATTTAGCGAATGGTGCCCAGGGACAGAATCGAACTGCCGACACGGGGATTTTCAGTCCCCTGCTCTACCGACTGAGCTACCTGGGCATTTTAATGCGGATTTCGCTTGGGATATTGCTAGCGATTTTTTGTCAGCGAGGGCGTATTAAACAGGGCACGCCATTTTTAGTCAAGTCTAAGTGGCGATAAACCCTGAATTTTAATCGAAAACTCATCATTTCAACTGTTCTACGGTATATTGCCGCCCATGCCACAACATATCATTCCAATATCTACGTTTTTGTTGCTTATGCCACTACTCGCCGGGTGCGATAAGCCGAATCCCACTCATCCTGCCTCACGCAGCGAAGATGCGATGCCATTAACCGCACCGACACCACTCACCACAATGGTCGGGGCAGCTGGTGAGCGCGAGATATTAATCCCTGCGGGATCATTCATCCGCGGCAGCAACAAAATCGACGAAGAAGGTTTACAGGAACGCTACGGTTTTGTAACGCCGCTATTTTTAAATGAACATCCAGAACATACGCTCACCCTGGACACGTTTATTCTCGATAAGTATGAGGTGAGCAATGCCGAATACAAGACCTTTGTGATGCGTACTCGCCGTCCGGAACCACAGGCGTGGATTCAAAATGGCTACAACGTGCATGAGGATAAACTGCGTGGTGCCCATATCGATAATCTACGTTGGATCTCAACCGACTACTTCAACCTGGATATCAATCCAGAGGCTCTCGATAAAGCGCAACTGCTCAACATGCTGCTTGCAAAGCAAGTTTGATGCCGATGACTATTGCCGCTGGCTCGGCAAACGGCTACCGACCGAGGCAGAATGGGAGAAAGCCGCACGCGGCCCCAATGGCAATGAATACCCATGGGGTGATAAGTGGTCTCAGGGGCTTGCCAACTCTGGTGAGAATACTGGTGGTGATTCTGGACAGGAAGATGATGAATCGATTATGCCGCCTGGCAGCTTTCCTAAAGATGTCTCGTATTACGGGGTTTTTGATCTGGGCGGCAACGTTTCAGAGTGGGTCGCCGATATTTACCAGCCTTACGACGGTAGCGACTTTGATGACCCCAACTACGCCAAACAGCGCCGCATGGTAAAAGGTGGTGGTGCTGGTATGGGGCATTATGGCCTTAGCACATTCTTCCGTGGTGCGCGTCGTGCCCATACGGCAGCCGAAAGTGCAAGTACCGACGTGGGGTTTCGTTGTGCGCGGGATGGTTAAAAAAGACGCTCTCATCCCAGCGGAGGCCAGGATGAAGACCGACAAAATCAACCAGGAAAAACTAAAACAACACTAAGGCATTGTTTTTTTGTTTACCCTATTTTTCTGGTGGCACATAACCTTCTGGGATTTCAGAGCCGCCACCGAAGAAAAACTTCTCCATTTCACCTTCCAGAAATTTGCGCGCGCGCGGCTCCATTGGCA
>QIJH01000013.1 GCA_003232725.1 Chromatiaceae bacterium
CCGAAGGATGAACCGTCAGATTTACAGTCTGATCCCTTTGGCCACTCGGGAACCCCTCCGAAAATGCAAGCGGCTTATTTTGCTCATGAAGTGCCTATTTGTCAACATCATAGTGAAACAAAGTGATGAAAATTGTGATTTTTTCCTTAAAAAATGGTTTTTACACTTCATCACATCAGGCTTACTAAATTATATTAGCGCTAACTGCCCCGCATTGACTCATGCGAATGCAGTTCAGTGTTACTATTTTGATATTATTTAAATTTAGAGGGACAGTATATGTCGCAACAGGGAATATTGGTAACAGGCGGAGCGGGATACATTGGCAGCCATGTGGTCCGCCAGCTCGGGGAAGCCGGCCACAGGGTTGTAGTACTCGACAATCTCTCTACCGGCTTTAAAGAATCTGTTCTCCACGGAGAGCTTATTATTGGCAATACAGGTGACCAGCCGCTAGTCAGTCAGATTCTAAAAGACCACGACATCGGTGCTGTTTTGCACTTTGCCGCCAATATTGTCGTCCCTGAATCGGTCAGTGACCCGATGAAATACTACGGTAATAACACCTGCAACACGCACAACCTACTGGATTGCTGCCAAAAAGCCGGCGTCGCTCATTTTATTTTCTCATCGACGGCAGCCGTTTATGGCATCCCTGATGAATTACCCGCCTCCGAAGAGACTCCTCTGGTACCCATCAACCCCTACGGCACCTCTAAACTGATGAGCGAATGGATGCTGCGCGACCTCGCCACTGCCTGCGATCTAAACTACGTCGTACTGCGCTATTTCAATGTCGCAGGGGCTAATATTGAAGGCCAGATAGGGCAATCTACCCCGCAAGCGACCCACCTGATCAAGGTGGCCTGTGAAGTGGCGACCGGCGCACGTAAACAGGTTGCGATCTTCGGCACCGACTACCCTACTGAAGATGGCACCGGCGTACGCGATTACATTCACGTCGATGACCTCGCCAGTGCACACCTCAAGGCGCTGGACTATCTTCGCGCAGGTGGCGAATCAACCACACTCAATTGCGGCTACGGCAGTGGTTTTAGTGTTCGTGAGGTACTCAATGCCGTTGAAAAGTGCCACGGTAGTCCGATTAAAATCGTCGAAGAGCCACGCCGCGCAGGTGACCCACCCGCATTGATCGCCGCCGCCAGTAAAATCCGCGCCATCCTCGGCTGGCAACCTCAGCACAACGATCTGACGCTCATTGCACAGACCGCGCTCGATTGGGAAAAAAAGATACAGGCAAAGAAATAAGGGTGATTGCCTTCCCCGTTGGCGGATACTGGGAAGGCCTTACTAACCATCCCAGATGGCAGGCTTCTTTTTTGCTATAAAGTTGGGCGGTGCCTCATCGGTATTCCGTTTGATTGATAAGCTTTTTTAATCGCCGTGCCACCTGCTACCCGCTTGACATTAACCAGCCCTCAGTGGTTCAGCTATTTTAATCCCCTTCGGAATCTCCAATGTTGAAGTCGGAAATGCTGTCTGCGCACCGTGATGATTGATAATCTCGTTTATCGATAGCAGCTCATGGAACTTAATCCAGTCGGTTGTTTTGGTGAAGGTGTAGATAAAAAAATCCATTGAGGATGGCGCGAAAGCGTTGAGGTTAACGATCATGGTCTGGCTGTTATCGATCTCCGGGTGGTTCATCAACATCTGTTTAACTTCTGTGGTTATCGCGCTCATCTTATTCGCGTCATCATAGCGCAGGCCGATTGTTTCATAGATGCGTCGATGGCTCATGCGCGATGGGTTTTCGACTGCGATAGTGGAAAAAACCGCATTAGGAACATGGAGTGGCCGCTTAGAAAAGGTACGTATGCGTGTTTGACGCCAACCGATGTGTTCAACAGTTCCTTCAATATCGCGGTCGGGTGAGCGTATCCAGTCACCGACAGCAAAGGGACGATCAAGATAGATCATCAAGCCGCCAAAAAAGTTGGAGAGCAGGTCTTTAGCCGCAAAACCAATCGCAATGCCTCCGATGCCACCAAATGCCAATATCCCGGAGATGCTGTAACCCAGCGTCTGCAACATCACCAAGCAGGTAATGATGAGCACCGATAGATGCAGCAGTTTGCAGATCGCATCGGCGGTTGTTTTATCGAGTTCTAGCCCTTTTGATTGTTTGTGTATGACCAAACTCTGTTGTGCATTATCGATGAAACGCCAGCAGAACCAAGCAATGACAATGATTACCGCAGCATCACGCACCGGGGCAATCGCACTGAAAAATCCTGTCTGGATTTCACCCTTAACGATAGTGGCCGCGAATGCCAAGCCAATCACCCAGACCAGGATAGTGACAGGCGCCTTGAGTGACTTGATAAATGCGTCATCCCATGGGTTTTTGGTTTTTTCAAGATGATGATGTAGACGCCACAGAACAGCCTTTAATATCAAGCTGAATAGCAAGGTAGCAGAAATAACAATGAGCACCTGGGTATGCCAGCTATTTCCACCGATCCACTGATTGAATAATGCGGTTAACTCTTCGAGCATGATTTGCCTACATTCGGTTGATTTTTCTACCTTTATAGAGAAGCAGACAATCAGAGACTGGTTTCAATAATTTTAATAGCTCTGTCAA
>QIJH01000203.1 GCA_003232725.1 Chromatiaceae bacterium
CATTACCTGCGGGCACCCCTTGGTTTGGTTTTTGTCTTTAACAAATTTCGGAGGAATAACCTGTTTTAGTTCAAAGCCTACAGTGCTCAAACTCGATATTGCGCCAGAAATGGTGCCATGTATACTGGCTCCGCAATAGTATCAGACGGGGTGGTATATGTTGGTTGGTGAAAACGATTCGAGGGGTTATTGATGCGTTATGTGTCGTTAGTCTTTGCATATGCCATCGTGGCATTGCTACTGGGTTTAGGCTTTCTTTTCCCCGAACGCCCGCTGACGTTGATGGGGTTTCTTATGGTGACTGCCGCATTTACCCCGGTGGTGGCAGGATTCGATCTGGTTGGGCAGGGCATTCTTGATAGTCCCTGGATCAAAAGTGCCCATCAACTGGTGAAGCCGTTGCTAGGTTTGATGGTGCTGGCGGCCTTTCTCGCAACACTTTATACCGTGGTTAATATGATTGATGTGGCGACCAAGCTCTGGTGGTGAGCGCTTATTGACCATTTTTTCATCATGAGGGTGTCAGCCATTTAATTCAGGCGCGCCAAAATGTTAGACTGTTGCAAAATCGATTTTGGCGAGAGGCATTATGGCAGGTCATAGTAAATGGGCGAATATCCAGCATCGCAAGGGTGCGCAGGACGCTAAGCGTGGAAAATTGTTTACCAAGCTAATCCGTGAAATCACCGTGGCGGCGCGTTTGCGAGCGGCAATTGATAAGGCGCTGGGTGGCAATATGACTAAAGACACCATTGAGCGTGCAGTTAAACGCGGCAGTGGTGCAAGCGACGGCGAAGATTACGCAGAGATCCGCTACGAAGGATATGGCCCGAGTGGCTTGGCGGTGATGGTCGATTGCCTCACTGATAACCGCAACCGTACTGTGGCTGAAGTGCGTCACGCCTTTACCAAGTGCGGTGGTAATCTCGGTACGGATGGCTCAGTTGCCTATCTCTTTAGCAAACTTGGGGTGTTGAGTTACCTAGCGGGTTGTGATGAAGATGCCATTATGGAAGCCGCACTTGAAGCGGGTGCAGATGATATCGTTACCAATGATGATGGTTCTGTGGATGTGCAGACGACCGCCGAAGATTTTTTAGATGTAAAAGATGCGATGATCAAAGCGGGCTTTGAGCCAGAGCATGCTGATGTGACGCAGCAGGCATCGACCTCGGTTGAACTGGATCTTGAAGGCGCGGAAAAAATGCTGCGCATGATCGGCATGCTGGAGGACCTTGATGATGTACAAAATGTCTATTCTAATGCCGATGTTTCAGCAGAGGTAATGGCACAGCTTTGATCATTCAAGTTGATTGGTTATCCGTTTTTTATTGTTCGGTTGGCACCGTATGATTCGTATTCTTGGTATCGACCCCGGTTCTCGTATCACGGGTTTCGGGGTGATTGATGTCTCCGGCAATCGTGTCTCATACGTTGCCAGTGGTTGTGTACGTACTGCGGATGGCTCCTTGCCTGAGCGCCTCAAGACGATTTATGAAGGGATATACGAAGTGGTGCGCAGTTACCAGCCGCTTGAGATGGCGATCGAGAATGTCTTTATGCAGAAAAATGCCGCTTCGGCGTTGAAGCTAGGGCAGGCGCGCGGTGCGGCCATTTGTGCGGTGGTAACGCAGGCGATCGATGTGCACGAATATTCGCCCACACAGATTAAACAGGCGGTGGTGGGGCATGGCCATGCCGATAAGACGCAGGTGCAGCATATGGTCACTGCTTTGTTGAAGCTGCCGGAGACACCGCAGGCCGACGCTGCTGATGCACTCGCTTGTGCG
>QIJH01000063.1 GCA_003232725.1 Chromatiaceae bacterium
AAGTACGTGTTAAAGAGGGCGAGCGTGAGCGTCTACAGGCATTCGCTGGTGTGGTTATCGCTAAGCGTAACCGTGGCCTGAACTCTGCTTTCACCGTACGTAAAATTTCTTACGGCGAAGGTGTTGAGCGTGTATTCCAGACCTACAGCCCGAACGTTCAGGAGATTACAGTCATTCGTCGTGGTGACGTAAGACGCGCCAAGCTTTACTATCTGCGTAACCTGCGTGGTAAGGCTGCACGTATTAAAGAAAAATTGAAATAAAATAACTCGCTATTGATCTCGTTTTTAGCGAGATTGGTGTGTTGAAAAAGCCGGTGACGTTGCTCACTGGCTTTTTTGTGCGTGAGATTGTATCTGGCGCTGATTCTATCCCGCCTGATTCTGGCGCATAATCGGGTATGAATGAAATTATCGATATGTGAATGAGAGATGCTTGCCGACCCGCTCAGTTATGATGCCGTCATTGCGACGCCTGTTGATTCGATACGCCTTGGTATTCTGGTGGCGGGAGATGAGCTGGCGAGCATTGACCTGCTTACCATGAATCTGCAAACTAAAGTGCCGCTTGACGCACTGTCACAAGAGGTTGTGCATCAATTACAGTGTTATTTTGAAGATTCGCAACGGCCGTTTTCACTACCGCTGGTATCACAGGGTAGTGACTTTCAGTGTCTGGCAGTTTATGTGTGCCATTCCAGTTGGAGAGACTCGCCGTTATGGTGATGCTGCAAGCGCACTAAATAGCGCTGCACGCGCAGTCGGTGGCGCCTGTCGTCGTAATCCAGTACCGCTTGTGGTGCCGTGTCACCGCATCGTTGCGGCGAATGGCCTGGGTGGTTTTGATGGCCAGCGTGATGGTGCCGAATTAGACTTTAAGCAGTGGCTGCTGAATCATGAAAAGCAGTAAAAATGAAGTAGCGAAGCATCGACTGTCGGAGCAAGATAGTCGCCTGATTGATCGCTTTCTTGATGCGCTGTGGATGGAACGTGGGCTAAGCAAAAACACCCTTGCAGCGTATCGTTCTGATCTGACAAAGCTGGCGGTATGGTTGGTAAATCATGAGTGCACGTTAATCAATGTTGGGCGGAGCGACCTGCTTGCCTACCTTGCTCATTGTGTGGAGGATGGAATGCATGCGCGTTCAAGTGCACGTATTCTTTCAAGTATGCGGCGCCTTTATCAGTACCTGGTGCGTGAAGGGGTGTTGGGTGAAGACCTGAGTGCACAGATTGAATCGCCTAAATTGGGCCGGCCACTGCCCAAAACCTTGACCGAGCAAGAGGTGGAACGTTTATTAAATGCACCTAATGTGGCGACCCCTTTGGGCCTGCGTGATCGTGCGATGCTCGAAGTACTTTATGCGACAGGGCTGCGTGTTTCAGAGTTGGTCGAGCTGGAGATTGCGCGTGTCAGCCTCTCTCAAGGAGTGGTGCGAGTCATGGGTAAAGGCAGTAAGGAACGTTTGGTGCCGCTAGGCGAAGAGGCGTTAGAGTGGATTGAACAATACCAGACAGAGGCGCGGCCTGATTTATTGAAAGGAAAAATAAGCAGCGCGCTTTTTGTGACGCGGCGAGGTGGCGCGATGACACGTCAGGCATTTTGGTATCTGATTAAACGTCATGCGCTGGATGTTGGGCTTAATAAGCCACTCTCGCCGCATGTCATGCGCCACGCCTTTGCATCGCACCTGCTTAATCACGGTGCCGATTTGAGAGTACTGCAGATGCTGCTCGGCC
>QIJH01000042.1 GCA_003232725.1 Chromatiaceae bacterium
CATGATGGGCGCATCGGTACTGGATGCCATTCTAATTTTGCTGGCGGCGGCGGTGGTGGCCGTGGCACTCTTTCGCAAATTTAATTTGCCACCGGTTCTGGCTTATCTTTTTGTCGGTATGCTGGTTGGGCCGTATGCGCTTAATTGGATTCCTGAGAGTGAAGGGACGCTTTTCCTTGCCGAGTTTGGGGTGGTGTTTCTGCTCTTTACCATTGGCCTGGAGTTTTCGCTGCCGCAGCTGTTGGCGATGCGCCGCGAGGTGTTGGGACTCGGTGGGGCTCAGGTGGTCTTCACTGCGCTAGTGGCAGGTGGTGTTGCCTGGCTGTTTGGGATGTCGCCCACGGTTGCGTTTGTGATTGGCGGCGTGCTGGCGATGTCGTCGACTGCGATTGTGATCAAACAGTTGACCGAACAGTTAGAGGTGAGCTCGCGTCATGGTCGTTTTTCAGTGGGGGTGCTGCTGTTTCAAGATGTCGCTGTGATCCCCTTTTTGATTGTGATTCCAGTATTGGCAGGTGGTTCGGACACATCTATCTCCACCGAGTTAGGGTTGGCGCTGCTAAAGGGTGTCTTTGTGATTGGGGTGATGCTGGCGATCGGGCACTGGTTGCTACGCCCTCTGTTTCATATTATCGCTTCTCAACGCTCGTCAGAACTCTTTACCTTGGCGGCACTGCTGTTTGCATTGGCGGCGGCATGGTTGACCCATCTGTTTGGACTCTCTTTTGCGCTAGGCGCCTTTATTGCAGGCATGTTGTTGGGCGAAACTGAATTTCGTCATCAGGTTGAAGCTGATATTCGCCCCTTCCGTGATGTCTTGCTAGGGCTCTTTTTTGTCACCATCGGCATGATGCTGGATTTGACTGCGCTGCCTGATATTTTTCATTGGGTACTATTGTTGGTTGCCGCCATTATTATTTTTAAAGTGGTGTTGGTGACCGTGTTGACACGGCTGCTGGGCGGCTCACAGGGGGTTTCGTTGCGCACGGGTATTGTGCTGGCGCAGGGTGGTGAGTTTGGTCTGGTACTGCTGACACTGGCGTTGGTGGAGGGGTTGCTTGATCCTGCGGCGAGTCAGGTGGTGCTGGCAGCGTGTTAGCCCCTTTCTTGATTGCATCCAATGGCTCGATTGTGAAGCGCTATTATGCTGACTCTTATTTGCGTAATCGGGAAAATCAGATGGCGGATATGGAGGGGGAGTCTGAGCACCTTGATCAACATGTGGTGATCTGTGGTTACGGCCGCATCGGACAGAATATCGCCCGTTTTCTTGATCAGGAAGATTTTAATTACATTGCACTTGATCTTGATCCGGTGCGTGTGCGTGATGCACGTGCGGCGGGTGAACAGGTTTTTTATGGCGACTCGACCCACATCGAAAATTTAGGCGCGGCGGGGATTGGACGCGCTAAGGTGCTGGTGATTAGTTTTGATGATATTTCAAGGACGATGAAGATTCTTGAGCAGGTAAAGCGTTTGTGGCCAGACCTGCCGGTGTTGGTGCGTACTCGTGATGATGCCAATCTTGATGGCCTGCAGCAGGCGGGGGCGACCGAGGTGGTGCCCGAGACATTGGAGGCTAGCCTGATGCTGGTATCGCATCTGTTGTTGTTGCTGAATGTGCCGGTCTCGCGCATTGTGCGAAATGTGCAGGAGGTGCGCAGTAGTCGTTATCAGATGTTGCGTGGTTTCTTTCATGGGCAAGAGGCGGAGTCGCTGGAGCAGGCCTCTTCATTTCGAGAGCGACTCCAATCAGTGACACTGCCTGAGGCCGCTTATGCGGTTGGCTGTGCACTGGGAACATTGAAACTGCGTGAGGCGGGGGTGATTGTGACGGCGGTACGTCGTGGTGGCATTAAAGGGCCCCAGCCCGAGCCGGACATGGTGCTGCAGGCGGAAG
>QIJH01000129.1 GCA_003232725.1 Chromatiaceae bacterium
CGAAAGCTTCATAGTCGTACCAGTAAAGGGTTTTGTCGCTCATTGCATGCCGGAATCGGTTATTAACAGTCCCTTCACTGTAACATAAAAATCGCTTTGTCTGCGCTGAGGCGCTCGACAGCGGTTGTAGGGAATTTACCCATCCTCCAGCCCCATCGCCTGCATTTGATAGAGATGCTGGTAAATACCGCGCTGCTTAATCAGCGCGGCGTGGCTGCCGCGCTGTACCACTTTTCCCTGATGTAGTACCAGAATCTCATCGGCCTTCTCAATGGTTGAGAGGCGATGTGCAATCACCAGCAGGGTGACTTTACCACGCAACTTCATCAGTGCCTGCTGGACCACTGCTTCAGTGTGGCTGTCGATATTGGCAGTCGCCTCGTCCAGAATCAAAATCTGTGGGCGATGAACCAGTGCGCGCGCCATGGCCAGTAGCTGGCGTTGGCCGGTCGAGAGATTACTGCCACGTTCATCCAGTATTGTATTGTATCCTTGCGGCAGGCGCTCAATATGTGAATGCAGCCCGGCCTGTTTTGCCGCTTCGATGATACTCTGCTCATCGATCGGCTTGTCATTGATCATTTGGCCCAATGTGATGTTGTCACGCACGCTGCTATTAAAGATGAAAGGATCCTGCTGTACGATGCCAACCGCGCGGCGCAGTTCTGTTTCACTAACACTATTCAGTGGCTGGTCATCAATCTTGATCAAGCCTTGTTGTGGTTGATAAAAACGTAGCAGTAGTTGCGTCAGGGTACTTTTTCCGCTGCCGGTATGACCGACGATGGCGTGGAATTTTCCGGCGGGAATCGTCAGTGAGATGTCGTTGATGACCTGCTGTTTATCGTTGTAACTAAAATGGATATGATCAAGTTCAACCTTGCCGCTGGTGATGCGCGCATTGTCATCGGTGTGAGTGCTTTCCACTTCGGTGTCCAGCAATTGAAAGACACGTTCACCGGCAACAATTGCCTGCTGGTAAAGGTTAAGGCGCTGGGTGATTTCAATCAATGGTTCGGCAAAACGCCCGAGGTAGGTGACAAAGGCGTAGATCATTGTCGAGTGACTGATAAGCGAAGGTAAACAGCAGTCCGGCCAGGATTAGCTTTTGCAGGAGATCAACCAGCGGGCGCAGTAGCCAGGCATCAAGGTGCGCGTTGCGGCGGCGTGCCTGGCAGTGCTCTTCAGCAAGCGATGAAAAATCACGTCGAAAGCGAGGCTGTTGTCCACTGAGTTGTACCACTCGCATCCCTTGAATCGACTCGTACAGTTTGGCGTTGATGTCACTCAACAGGCCGCGTGCACGGTGAAACAGTGGTGCGCTGATACGTTGATAAAACCACATCAATGCCGCAACCACCGGCACAAATAGCAGGCAGATAATCATCAACTGCCAATCGAGGATTGCCATCGCGATGATCACCCCAAGAATGCGCATCATGTTCTGAATAAAAGAACCCACCACGTTAACGTAGAGCTCTTTGATCGACTCCGTGTCGTTGGTCATACGTGACACCATGCTACCGGTCGGGGTGTGGTCAAAATGGCTCAGTGGCAGCTTCATTACCTTGGCGAAAACCTGCTCGCGTAGCGTCTGTACAGCGCCTTGCGCAATCACATTGAGGCGTACCGCCTGCATGTAATTGGTGGTGGCGGCGAGCAGCATAAAAAAGATATAGGCAATGCCGATCCAGATAATCGCATCCATCTGCCAGTTACCGGGCACCACATAATCGTCAAGGAAAACCTTGATCAATAGTGGCGCAGTCACATCAGCTGCAGTGGCAATCAGCAATAACAGCAGCGCCTGCCATAGCCGTTTTTTATCATGCAGCGCATAACCGATTAAGCGCTTGAACGGGCCGCGTGTTGCAGCGGTGTTGTTATTCGCCATGCTGCACCGCGGCTTCGATCTGTTGATAACGG
>QIJH01000195.1 GCA_003232725.1 Chromatiaceae bacterium
ATGCGTTGGAAGCGATTGCAGCGGCGATCGAGGCCAATCAGCCTGCACTGCTTGAGGCCAATGGAAAAGATATGGTGGCGGGTAAGGCAAGTGGTTTGGATGCTGCCCTGCTTGATCGACTGGAACTGACCGATGCGCGCGTTAAAAGTATGGCCGAAGGGCTGCGCCAGATCGCTGCACTGCCAGATCCTGTCGGCAATATCACCGATATGAACTATCTACCCAGCGGGATTCAGGTGGGCAAGATGCGCGTGCCACTCGGTGTGGTCGGTATTATTTATGAATCACGCCCCAATGTGACGGCTGATGCGGCGGGGCTCTGTCTGAAGTCTGGCAATGCGGCAATCCTGCGTGGCGGTAAAGAGGCGATTCAATCAAACCAGGCGATTGCGCAGTGCATTCACGCCGGGCTGGAAAAAGCCGCTTTGCCAGCGGCTGCGGTACAGGTAATTGAAACGACAGATCGCGCCGCAGTAGGTGAGATGATCACCATGCCTGAATTTGTTGATGTGATTATTCCACGTGGCGGCAAAGGGTTGATCGAACGCATTAGCAACGATGCGCGGGTGCCGGTGATTAAACACCTCGATGGCATCTGTCATGTCTATATTGATGGTGCAGCCGATCTTGAGAAGGCGATGCAAATTGCATTTAATGCCAAGACCCATCGTTATGGTGTCTGCAACGCGATGGAAACGTTGCTGGTTGCTGAAGGGATTGCAGAGCAGGTGTTGCCTGAGCTGGCGAAGATGTACCGTGAAGTGGGTGTTGAGCTGCGCGGCTGCGCGACGACCTGCAAAGTAGTGCCTGACTGCATCGCGGCACTGCCTGACGATTGGGATAGCGAATACCTCGCGCCGATCCTGTCGATCAAAATAGTGAAAGATATCGATGAGGCGATGGATCATATCCGTGTCCATAGTTCTGCACATACCGATACGATTGTTACCGAGAACTTCACCCTTGCGCGCCGTTTCCTGCGCGAGGTTGATTCAAGTTCAGTGATGGTGAATGCATCGACTCGTTTCGCGGATGGTTTTGAGTTCGAATTTCATGCGCGCGGCCCGGTAGGGCTGGAAGGGCTGACATCGCAGAAGTATGTGGTGCTGGGTGATGGGCATATTAGAAATTAGGGTAAAGGGTAAAGATACAAGGGCAAAGGGAGTGGCTGCACCCCTTTTTCCTTGCCTCTTTGCTCTTTTCTCTGCCGGTCAATGATCGGTATTTTTGGCGGCACCTTCGATCCTGTTCATAACGGTCATCTACGGGTTGCTGAGGCGTTAAGCGCCGCACTGCCGTTTGATGAATTGAGACTGTTGCCTTGTGGTGAGCCAGCGCATCGCACACCACCGCAGGCGGGTGCGGATGATCGTATCGCAATGTTGCAGTTGGCGATTGAGGGGCATTCATCACTGCTGATTGATGAGCGTGAGGTGAGGCGTAAAGGGCCATCCTATATGGTTGATACGTTGGCTTTATTGCGAGAAGAATCAGGCGATCAGTCACTCGTGTTGATCATCGGTTGGGATGCCTTTGTTGGCTTGCCGACATGGCATTGTTGGCAGCAGATCATCGAGTTGGCACATTTGCTGGTGGTGCAACGGCCAGGCAGTGTGACGGCGCTATGTGACGAACTGCAGCAGCTGTTACAGCAACATCAAACAGATGATGCAGTGGCATTGAAGCAGCGCAGTGCCGGTTATGTGCTATTACAGCCGGTAGATGCCGTGGATCTCTCTTCAACGGAAGTGAGGGCGCGGCTCGCCGCAAAAGAAGATGTTAGCGAACGATTGCCGGTGGCAGTGAGCGCCTACATCAAAGAACAACATTTATATTTAAGTTAAACAGGTAAGAAGTAATGAAAGCTGAAGAATTAAAGAC
>QIJH01000139.1 GCA_003232725.1 Chromatiaceae bacterium
CAATGTGTCACCCTTTCTACACCGGTAAGCAGAAGATCCTTGATACCGCTGGCCGTGTTGATAAGTTTAGACAGAAATACGGTAAAAAAAGTTGATTTGAGCCGGCTGCCAACAATGGCCGCTGATTCACAAAAAAGGGTGCCTGATGCAGGCACCCTTTTTTCGTTTATAGCACCTGTATTTATTGCCTGCGCGATGCTTGTTCCATCGCTGAGCTTGGCTGGGCAATGCACTGCTGAAAAGATTGATGCCTACCACAACGTTAAATATGTGCATGATGGCGATACCTTGCATTTAGGCGATGGGCAAAAGATTCGTTTGATCGGTATCAATACGCCAGAAGTTGCGTGGGATAAAAAACCAGCGGAGCCTTATGGCGATGAGGCACGCGATGCGTTGAGAAAGCTGTTTAAAGCAGATTCGCGGGTCGGTGTGCAGTATGGGCGTGAACGAAAGGATCGTTATGGGCGCATACTGGCACATCTCTATCTGGCTGATGGCAGTAGTGTGCAGCAGCGATTGCTCGATAAAGGTCTGGCGATGGCGATTGCAATCCCCCCTAACCTATATAGTGTTGATTGTTATCAAAAATCTGAGCGTTTGGCACGTATTAAGCGACAGGGTTTATGGCGCAATGGTGGCCCCGAAGTGCTTGATGCAACCGATTTGAGGTTCAGTGACCAGGGGTTCACACGGCTTAAAGGGCGCGTGGAAAAGGTGCAGTGGAGTAAAAAATGGATCCGGCTTTCATTTTCAGACAAGGTTTCATTACGCATTTTACGTGATGATGCACATTATTTTGAAAAGGGGCTGTTGGTGTCTCTGGCACAGAAAAAGGTGATGGCGCGTGGCTGGCTAACGAAACGCAAGGGGCGTTGGTCGATTCGTGTGAGGCACCCTGCGTCACTCAAAGTGGTCGGTGATTGAGTCTATTGGCCGCTATGTTTTATAGTGAGACCTTTGCACGAGTCTATTTTCCGCTCCAGCTGCGTTATAAATGATCTCAAAACAGTCATTTACTGGGTGTAAACTCCATTTTTTCGGTTTTTCGGTCATTTATGCCTTGCTGGAACGAAAACTAGTTCTCGTGCAAAGGTCTCATAGTGCCCAAAATGTCGTTGAGCAGATGAAGTTTGCAGCGGCTTGGGCAATGACTGATAATCGCCTCCTGTGGAGCAAAATAGATTCTATATATAAGGTGTGAGTTGTTGTATGACTGAAGAGAAAAAACAAGCGGCCCTGAATTACCATGCACTACCGGAGCCGGGTAAGATCTGTATCTCGATCACCAAGTCGTGTGTGACGCAGGATGATCTTGGCCTGGCATATACCCCGGGTGTTGCCGAGCCGGTGCGTGAAATTGCCAAAGACCCGGAAGCGGCCTATCAATATACTGCTAAAGGAAATCTGGTGGCTGTCATCACCGATGGTACAGCGGTTCTGGGTTTAGGGAATGTGGGTAGCCTTGCCAGTAAGCCGGTAATGGAAGGGAAAGGTGTACTGTTTAAAAAGTTTGCGGATATTGATGTCTTTGATATCGAGGTCGTTGCAAAAGACCCAGAAGATTTTATCAACACCGTTGCCAATATCGCACCGACCTTTGGCGGCATCAATCTTGAAGATATCGCCGCACCGCACTGTTTTGAGATTGAAAAGCGCTTGAGTGAGCAGCTTGATATCCCTGTTTTTCACGATGACCAGCATGGTACTGCGGTGATCACAGCGGCGGGTCTGATTAATGGATTAGAGTTGCAGGAAAAACGCCTTTCCAACGTGAAGATTGTCTGCCTTGGCGCGGGTGCTGCCGCAATTGCATCGATGCGTCTATTGGTTGCACTGGGCGCGAAAAAAGAAAATCTGCGTATGCTGGATCGTCGCGGTGTGATCTATCGTGGACGAGATGGCCTTAATGAATATAAAGAAGAGTTCGCGGTAGAGACTGATGACCGTCATCGGCCTCTCAGGGCCGGATTTGGTGAGTTCTGAGCATATTGCTTCGATGGCTGATAAGCCCATTGTCTTTGCACTCTCGAACCCTGACCCTGAAATCTATCCGGCAGTTGCCAATGCAGTACGTGATGACCTGATTATGGCGACAGGCCGTAGTGATTTTCCTAATCAGGTGAATAACGTGTTGGGTTTTCCATTTATCTTTCGTGGTGCGCTTGATGTCCGCGCACGACAAATCAATGAGCATATGTTGA
>QIJH01000017.1 GCA_003232725.1 Chromatiaceae bacterium
TTCAGGACACTAACTCGATTCAGTACGCCTGGCTGCAACTGGTGACTGGTGCTAATAATCATATCTTTGTGGTGGGGGATGACGATCAGTCAATCTACGGCTGGCGTGGGGCGAAGATTGAAAACCTGCAACGTTTCACGAGCGACTATGCTAACGCACAGATGTTCCGACTTGAGCAGAACTATCGTTCAACCGATACGATTCTCTCTGCCGCCAATGCGCTGATCGAAAACAACAGCGGCCGCCTGGGTAAAAAATTGTGGACCGATGGCAGTAAAGGCGAGCCGATTCAACTTTACGCCGCTTTTAATGATTTTGATGAGGCACGTTTCATCGTTAACAAACTTAAGACATGGCAAGAGCAGGGAGAATCACGCCGTGATAGTGCGATTCTCTACCGCTCAAATGCGCAGTGTTGATCGCTGCTGGCATGCCCTACCGTATTTATGGCGGCCTGCGATTTTTCGAACGTGCCGAAATTAAAAACGCCCTCGCCTATCTGCGTCTTTGCGAGAATCGGCATGATGACCCATCGTTTGAGCGTGTGGTGAATACACCAACGCGCGGCATTGGTGACCGTTCGGTTGAGGCGGTGCGCCAACATGCGCGTGATCATAATGTCTCGCTGTGGGATGCGGCAATTGCGGTCGGTAACGGTAAACAACTTGCTGCGCGTGGCAGCAATGCATTGATCGCATTTCTGCGCCTGATCGATGAGCTGGAAGCAGGCACGAAAGATATGAGCAGATTGATCATGTGATAAAACAGAGTGGCCTGATTGAACATCACCAAAAAGAGAAAGGTGAAAAAGCACAATCCAGATTAGAAAATCTGGAAGAGTTAATCACCGCTGCGCGTCAATTTGATTATGGTAACGATGATGACGAAATTGAGCTTGGCCCACTACAGGCATTCCTTGCACATGCAGTGTTGGAGTCGGGAGAAGGTCAGGGTGAGGTCGATGAGGATTGTGTGCAGTTGATGACCCTGCATACCGCCAAAGGGCTGGAGTTTCCACTGGTCTTTTTGTGTGGCATGGAAGAAGGGCTATTCCCGCATAAGATGTCACTACAGGAAGGCAATCGTTTAGAAGAAGAGCGTCGTCTCTGTTATGTCGGTATCACACGTGCAAGAACACATCTTTATATGACCTATGCCGAGACACGTCGCCTTTATGGCAGCGAGACCTATCAGCCGGTTTCGCGCTTTATTGCAGAGATCCCGAGCGATCTGGTTGAAGAGATTCGCCCCAAGGCGAGTTATCGCCATGTCGCCAAATCAGTGCCAAAGAGTACCTTTAAGGCCCCAGTGGAAGATGCACCGACAGGGCTGAACCTTGGGCAGCGCGTTAGCCATGCAAAGTTTGGTGAAGGTGTGGTACTTGGCTATGAAGGCCAGGGTAATGGTGCGCGGGTGCAGATTAATTTTAAAGGTGCAGGGAGTAAATGGTTGGTGGTTGCTTTCGCCAAATTAGAAGCGGTGTAGTTTTTACAAAAATAATAAAACTTCAATAAGGTAGAACACTATGGATCGTCGTAACTTTATTAAAAAAATTGGCGCGGGCTCATTGGTGGCCGGTACTGTAATGGCTGGCTGGCCGCGAAAAAACGGGTGAACTGGAAGCTGGTGACAACCTGGCCGCCTAACTTCCCGATCTTTCATCAAGGGGTAAAAAAGTTCGCTAAAGATGTGAAGCGCATGAGTCGTGGTCGCATTAACATTCAGGTTTTTGCGGGCGGTGAATTGATCCCGGCATTGCAGAGTTTCGATGCGGTTTCCCAGGGTACGGTTGAGAGGCATGGCGCAGCCTATTACTGGGCAGGCAAAATTCCAGCGGCACAATTTTTTACTGCGGTTCCTTTTGGCATGAATGCACAGGGAATGAACGCATGGCTCTACTCCGGTGGTGGCCTTGAGTTGTGGCGTGAAATCTATGAACCGCGCAACCTGGTACCGTTTCCAATGGGCAATACTGGGGTGCAGATGGGCGGCTGGTTCCGTAAAAAAATTGAATCATCCGCTGATCTTAAAGGGTTGAAGATGCGCATCCCTGGCCTCGGCGGCAAAGTGATGGCAAAGGCCGGTGTGAATCCAGTATTAATGTCGGGTGGTGAAATTTATACCGCACTTGAGCGCGGTATCATCGATGCAACGGAGTGGGTTGGCCCTTATCATGATCAGCGCCTTGGGCTTTATCGTGCAGCCAAACATTACTATTATCCCGGTTGGCATGAGCCAGGCCCAACGCTTGAACTGATCATCAACAAAGAGGCGTGGAACGATCTTGCCAAAGAATTGCAGATGATCATTGAAACCGCCGCGGCAGCCAGCAACATGTGGATGCTGTCTGAGTTTGAAGCGAAAAATCTTGCAGCACTCAATACACTCAAAGATAAATATAAAGTGCAGGTGCATCCATTCCCGAAAGAGGTGATCTCAACCTTGCGTGGCTT